>NZ_JBEYXP010000075.1:0-50533 GCF_040704615.1 Streptomyces sp. NPDC046862
CTCGCCGCCACCGGACTCCTCAACCCCATGATCGCCGGAGCCGCCATGGCCTTCTCCTCCGTCTTCGTCGTCGGCAACTCCCTACGCCTGCGCCGGTTCCAGGCGGCTGCCTGAACCAGTCCCAGCGCTGTCCGGGTTCGCTCCCGGACAGCGCTGTGGCCTTGCCGGACACGGGACGCCTGTCCGGGACAGGCCGTCGCCGTTGAGGACGGCCGCCCCGGTTCCCAGGATGTGGGCCCGTAAGCCGCTCACACACAGCGGGGACGAGACGAGGAGTCCGACCATGCGGAAGTCAGCCGTCACGGCGATCACGCTCGCACTGGTGACCGGAGGGGGCGCGCTGTCTGCGCCCGCGGCCGGTGCCACCACCACGACCGGGGAACTCACGATCTACGTGAAACCCACTTCGGCGCAGACCGACCGCGCGCACAGCGGGCTCACGGCAGGCGACGCGGTGGCGTCCTTCGACGAGGCGCAGCGGATCCTCCGCGACAGAGGCGTGCGGCACGCGAGGATCCTCGTGCCGGGCGGCACGTACCGCCCCGGGAAGCAGATCGACTGGACCTACGCCCCGGCCGGAGGCAGCGTCACGATCGCCCCGGCACCCGGGACCGGGAAGGTCGTGTTCGACGGCTCCCGTGCCGCCGCGGCCGGCTACTTCATGACCCTGACCGCCCGGAACAGCGACACGACCGTCCGAGGTCTGGAGATCCAGCGCTACGCGAACGGCATCTACGTCCGCGGCACGGCGAATGACCGGGTCACCGGTGTCACCATCACGGGCAACCGCTTCCAGAAGCTCGGTACCAAGCACAGCGGCAGCGGGAGGGGCTTCGCGGGCGTCCACATCGTCAACGCCTCCCGGGTGAAGGTCACCGGCAACCGGTTCTACTCCATCGAGAACGACCCCCTGCCCGGCAACATGCACGGCGTCTACCTCGGCACCTCCGCCAAGTCCACCACCATCTCCGGCAACCGCTTCGGCTACGTCTCGGGCGACCCGATCCGGACCAGGAACGGCAGCGACAACAACACCGCGAGCGGCAACAAGTTCTGGCGAGCCGGTACCTACGCGGTGTTCAGCGACTGGCGGTACGGCACCGAGGCGTGCGGCAAGGGGAACGTCTTCAAGGACAACCAGGTCGGTCGCACCTCGTACTACGGGAAGAAGTTCGGCTCCGGCAAGCAGGGCCGCACCGACCCGATCACGATCAAGGTCCTGCTGTGGGGTCACGACGCCACGCGCAGCGCCAACCTCGGCGGCTGCGGGCAGGCCCCCGTCAAGAGCGGCGGCGGCAACAAGTTCGTGGACTCGCGCCCGTGGTGAGGCCACGCCCGCTGAATTCCGGACGAGCCCGCTCTTAAGGGATCTCGCCCCGGTCCGGCCGGGGGATGTCCGATGATGGGCGCGTCATGACCATGCTCCTCCGTACGCCGACGCACCGTGCGCCCCTGCCCGTCCTGCGGGCCGCGGTGTTCGCGGTCGTCGGGACGGTGCTGGGGATGAGCGCCCACCATCTGGTCGCCGACGGGCCGGCTCCGTTACGGCCGGGTGCCGCGGCGGCCGTGGTGCTCTTCGGCGTGGGACTCGCCGGCACCCGGCACCCGCGCTCCCTGGCCACGGTGGTGGCGGCATGCGGTGCCGCGCAGGTGGGGCTGCATGAGTGGCTGACGTTGACCGGGGCCCCGCACCACGCGGCGGCCATGGGCGTGTCCGGGCATCCACGGCACGGCATGAGCCCGCCCGACTCGCTCGCGATGACGGCCGTCCACGCCGCGGCGGCGCTGCTCGTCGCCGTCCTGCTGCACCGCGCCGACGTGGCCTGCTGGTTCCTGGCCCGTGGTCTGGTGGAGACCGTCGACGCGGTCCGGGCACGGATCGCCACGGTCCGGGCGCTGTTGACCGGTTGCCCGGCCGCCCCGGAAGCCGGGCTGCCGGGGCCCGTCCGGGCATGGTGGGAGCGGGCAGCGCCCGTGGGTGCGGTGCTCGCGTACGTGGTGGCGCGGAGGGGGCCTCCCCGGGCGGGGCTCGCTCTCGTCCACTGACCCTGCCGGAGCGGCTGCCGCGCCGCCCGTGCTTTCCCCATGCCTGGAGACACCCATGTCCCGCACCCCTCGCCCGCATGGCGGCATCCGCCGTACGCCCTTCGCGGGTATCCGCCGTATGACCCTCGCGGCCGCCGTCGCCGCCACCGCCGTCCTGTTCACCGCCGGTCCGGCCGCCGCCCATGTGGAGGTCGAGTCCGACGACGCCCAGGCCCTCGCCCAGAACGCCGAGCTCGCCATCAGCGCCGAGTCGGAGTCGGGCACGGCCGGGATCTCCGAGCTGCGCGTCATCCTGCCGAAGGGCATCGCGCCCGCCGACGTGACCTACGGCGAGGGCCCCAAGGGCTGGAAGCTCACTGCGACCAAGGACGGCTTCACGGTCAAGGGCGCGGCCCTGAAGGTCGGGGAAGACGTCGAAGTCTCTGTCGTCGTACGGCAGTTGCCCGATGCGAAGGAGCTGGTGTTCAAGACGCTGCAGACCTACGGCGACGGCAAGGTCGACCGCTGGATCGAACTGGACGAGTCCGGCGGCGACGGCCACAGCCACGGCCACGGCAACCCCGCCCCCGTGTTGAAGCTCAAGGCAGCCGCGCCCGGCGCCGAGCCGGTCAGCCCGTCTCCGAGCGCGTCCGAGAGCCCGTCCGCCTCCCCGACTCCGAGCGCCGGGAAGACCGAGCCCTCCGCCTCCCCCGCCGCCCAGGCGACCGAGGACGACGACAGCGGCCTGTCGGCCGGCGCCTGGACCGGCATCGGCGCGGGCGTGATCGTCGTGGCCGGTGCCGTCGTCTACCTCGTCCGGCGACAGAGCGGCGCCCAGGAATAGGGCGCGGGAACAGAACGCGGGAACAGAGGGCGACAGCCGCGCCGCCGAGTGACTACGACTTGGGCGGCTGGTGCCCGAAGCGCGCCCCGTCCCATGCGGAGACCCGGGGATCCGGGCTCCGCTGGGCGGTGGTGCGCGGCGGTGCCGGCTCCACGGTCGCGTCGGGCTCGCCCGTGCGCGCGAGCCATGCCCGCAGGGCGTCCCGGAGGTGGTCCGCGACGGCGCGGTGGGAGCTCAGGCCTGCGAGGTTGTCCAGCTCGTAAGGGTCGGCGTGCAGGTCGTACAGCTCGGTCTCCACGTAGCGGGTCGCTGCGGGCCGGTGCCAGGCGTCGGCGTCCGGTGCGGCGACCGCGTACTTCCAGCGGTCCGTACGCACCGCCCGCCCGACGTGGTCCTCGCTGATCTGGACGTACACCTCGGCAGGGCGGCCGGGGTCGGTCCCGCCCCCGGTCAGCGGCAGGAAGGAGCGGCCCTGCACCCCGTCCGGCACCGGGATGCCGGCGGCCTGAAGGAGGGTCGGCATCAGGTCGACGGTGCTCACGGGGTGGCGGATGCGGCCGCCGCCCGTGAACCCCGGGCCGGTCAGAGCCAGCGGCACGCGAACGGACGCTTCGTGGGCGGAGCGCTTGTACTCGCTGTTGCGGGTGCGGAAGTGCGAGCCGTGGTCGGCGGTCCAGGCCAGGACGGTGGTGTCCGCGATGGCGAGGCCGCGCAGTACGTCGCGCAGTCGTCCCACGCCCTCGTCGACCCGCTTGATCTGGCCGAGATAGCCGCCGATATGACGGTGGGCGCCTCCGCGGGGCGCGGTGGGGCTGAGCGCGGCCAGGTCCGGGGGCAGCCACGTGCCCTGGTAGCGCTCGCGGTAGCCGTCGGGCGCCGGGTGGTCGTCCGTGGCGTTCTGGTGGTGGGGCTCCAGAAGGGACAGGAAGAGCAGGAACGGGCGGTCGTGGTGGTCGGCCACGAAGCGGATCGCGGCATCGACCAGGGCGTCGGATCGGTAGCCGGGCAGCCGCACCGGTTGCCCGGCGCCGTCGTACAGCACCGTGCGGTAGGCGTCCGAGGTGAACTCCAGCCGGTCCGAGGCCAGCCATTCCCGGTAGCCGCCGCGCCGCTCGGGCGGGACGGGGCCGTCCGGCTGGTCCGCGCCCGCCAGGTGCCACTTGCCGATGCAGCCCGTCACGTACCCCGCCCGCGCGAACTCCCCCGCCAGGGTCGGGATGTCCGAGGGCAGGGCGAGACCGTTGCGGAACACGCCCGTCGCCGTGGGGAAGCGGCCCGTCTGCAGCGACGAACGGGCCGGAGCACACACGGGGTTGGGGGTGATCGCCTGCTCCACGTGGGTGCCCTCCCGGGCGATCCGGTCGAACTCCGGTGTCACGTCGGCCGGATTGCCGTGCACTCCCGTGGTGTCCCAGCGCTGCTGGTCGGTGAGCACGACGATCACCGAAGGGCGCGTGGTCGGTTCGTGGACGGTCATCGAGGTGGGCCTCCGCCGAGTCGGGTGGTGCGGGTGGTGGACATCGGGTGGATCTTCTGCCGGGCGGCGAGCCGCACGGTGTCACAGCCCGCGTTAACCCGTACGGCGCCGGGGCACTCGGGGCTCGTGGCGGTTCCGTCCCGGAGTCGCCGCGCCCTGCCTGGAGGTGAACCCATGGGACACGGAGGAAACGTCATCGACGAGTTGGTGACCGATCACCGTGAGATCGAGGAGTTCTTCGGCCGGATCGAGGCGCTGCCGCCCGGTGACAAGAACCGCAAGGTACTCGCCGACCAGGCCACGATCGAGTTGGTCCGGCACTCGGTCGCCGAGGAGGCCTACCTCTACCCGGCGGTGCGGGAACACCTGGCGAACGGTGACGCCCTGGCCGACAAGGAGCTCGACGACCACTCCAAGGCCGAGCAGATCATGAAGGACCTGGAGGGCTGCGACGCCGACGACCCCGAGTTCGACCGGCTCATCGGCATGCTGATGATCGAGATCCGGTCGCACCTGGCCGACGAGGAGGAGAACCTCTTCCCCAGGCTGCGCGCGGCGTGCCCCGCGGACGCGCTCGACACCCTGGGTGACAAGGTCCGCCAGGCGAAGAAGACGGCACCGACCCGACCGCACCCGTCCGCTCCGGACAAGCCTCCGGCGAACAAGCTGCTGGCGCCGGGTGTCGGGATGGTCGACCGCCTGCGCGACGCGATGACGGGGCGCGGCAAGAGCTGACAGGTACGGTTCCGGGGCGCGGGCGTCTGCGGACGTCTGCCCCGGGGCGCCCCGACAGGCACATTCAGTCCCGTCCGGCGTTCGC
This sequence comes from Streptomyces sp. NPDC046862, assembly GCF_040704615.1. Lineage (NCBI taxonomy): Bacteria > Bacillati > Actinomycetota > Actinomycetes > Kitasatosporales > Streptomycetaceae > Streptomyces > Streptomyces sp. NPDC046862. Next base: position 5,167 of record NZ_JBEYXP010000075.1, read on the forward strand.
ATCACCGCCTGCGTTCAGAGTTTCGCCCTCGGCGCGCCCGTCCGGCGTTCGCCCGTCCGGCGTTCGAGGGCGGGGAAGTTCAGGCCGGTTCGGGGTCTGGGGGCGCAGCCCAAGGGGACGGGAGTGGGTAGGGGCGGCGGCGCGGGCGAGGCGAACCCGCCCCGGGCCCGCTCAGGCGATGAGCGCCTCTCCCGGCTTCAGGCGGTCGAGGAGCTGGGAGTGGTGGAGTTCGGCCACGGGCGCGAGGAGGTCGGGGTGGCGCAGCAGCGCCGCCGCCCGCCGGTCGCGGTCGTCCGGCGCGACCAGCCGCCGGAACTCGACCGGCGCACCGGCCGTGTGACCGCCCCCGGCGACGGCGGCCACCGCCAGGCCGGCCAGTTCCGGATCGGTGAGCAGACAGGCCGCCCAGCTCGCCACGACCTCGTCCACCCAGGTGCGCCAGGCGTGGTCGTCCGGGTCATCGTCCCCTCGCCCTGCACTGTCCGCGCCCGTGATCCAGTCCAGCCGGGCGGAGCCGCCGGGGCCCGCCATCCCCACCAGCGCGGCATCCATCTGCGTCGGATAGCGCAGCCACGCCGCGACCGTCACGGCCTGCCGTGCCTGTACCTCGCACAGGGCGGCGGCCAGTGCGCCGCCTCCCGAGGGGTAGGCGCACGTCAGCCACTGGGTCGTCGCCGCGATGAGGGGGGAGAGGTCTGCGAGCACTGCCGGGCCGTCCGAGATACTGCCGGGGAACGAGGAACCGCACAGAACGGTAGCCCGCCGCGCGTGTCACGACACGTGATCCGCGCCTCGCTGGCGACGTGGCCTCGGCCACATCGCCACCGCGATGCCCCGACGACACCGGCGCGGGGCACACAAGGCCCACGCGATCGGGAGGACGCCGGGCGGCTACCGGCGTCCCATTGGCTTGCCTCCCTCCTGATCCAGGTCGAGACACGCACATCGGACCTATCTCCGGCTCGTCTCATGCATTGACGCGCTTTGACGGCCAGTTCTACGCTGCGCCAGACGATAGATCCGATGAATCGTTCCTGTGTTCCGCCCGCTCGACCCCACACCAGCGTGACGTCCATCAGGAGTGATTGACATGAACGCTTCACGTCCACAGCCGTCGAGACGTACCGTTCTCGCAGCCGGCGGCTTACTCGCCGGAGGCGCGGTCTGGGCGATGACCCCGGCCACGTCCTCGGCCGCGCCCGCGGCACCCGCCTCACCCACGGACGGCTGGCAGAAGACCAGCTTCACCTACAGCATGCAGAAGCCGTGGAACCTCGACCTGAGCGACCGCTACACCAACAGCGGCGGCGTCCACCGCATGTGGGTGTACGACACCGACGAGCCCATGTCGCAGGGCAGTTCCACCGACCCGCGCACCGAGATGCGCTGGAAGCAGGAGTACACGTCCGGGCAGCACATGTGGGACGCCGACGTGTATCTCCCGTCCGGTACGAACGGCGCGACCTTCGTGCAGATCCTCCGCGTGATCCACCCCGAGGGCACCCCCGCCACGGACTTCATGCTCAACGCCTACAGCGCGAGCGGCGGCACGGTGCGTGCGTACGACAGCACCGTCCTGAAGACGAACGCCTACAACACGTGGTTCAACGTCAAGCTCGAACACAACGCCTCCAGCGGCAGCGTCAAGGTCTACTTCGACGACGAGCTGGTGCTGACCACCGAGGACCGCGGGCCGGCCACACGTCACTTCAAGAACGGCGTCTACCACCACGGCAGCGGCCGCGCCGAGGCCCGCTTCCGCAACCTCACGTACTGGACGCGGTGAGCGGTGCGGAAACGCATCGAGGACCTCGACGAACCGTCACACCCTGGAGGCACCCCGCACATGACCTCTGCAAACAGCTCGAGAAGAGCCGTGCTCGGCTCCGTGGTCGGCGGCGCGGCGCTCGCCGCGCTGCCCACGGCGGCCGAAGCCGCTCCCGCAGGCGCGGCTGAACGAGAAGGCGAAGGCCTCGCGGCCGGGGCCGGCCGCGCCCCCTGGAAGCTCCGCAACCGTATGGACTCCAGCGGCGCATGGTCCGGCTTCCTGCGCCGTCAGGACCTGGTCTGGCGCAAGCTGCCCAAGCTGTGGCACGAAGCGCCGTTCCTGGGGGACGGACGGCTGGGCAGCATGGTGTACCAGGACCCGGACACCAGCGGCATCCGCTTCACCGTCCAGCACGGTGAAGTCCAGGACCACCGCCCCCAGTTCGGCAGCGGCTGGGGCACCTGCCGGCTGCCCGTGGGGCATCTGACCCTCGATCCGGTCGGCACCGTCACCGGGGTCGACTGGCGCTTGAGCCTGTGGGACGCCGAGCTCACCGGCACGGTCACCACGGACAAGGGCTCCCTGTCGTTCTCCGCGTTCATCCACGACGGGATCCTCGCCGCACGCGCCACGGCCGACGGCGACGAGGAGGTCCGCTGGACGTTCCACCCCGAGGAGGCGATCAGCCCCCGGAAGATCAGCGAGGCGCCACCGAACGGGTACGTCCCCAACCCGCCCTGGACGACGCGCACCACCGGCGGCATCGAACAGGTCCTGCAGCCGCTCACCGGCGGCGGCCAGACAGCGACGGCCCACCGCCGCTCGGGCGACGACCTCCTGCTCGCCGTCGCCCACAGCCATCCCTCCGACACACGGGCCGGCGAGACCTCGCTGAAGAAGATCCAGCGCGCCGCCCCGTACCGGACGCTCCGTGACCGCCACACCCGCTGGTGGCACGCCTTCTACCGCAAGAGCTTCGTCTCGGTGCCCGACGAGCGGCTGCAGAGCTTCCACTGGATCCAGCTCTACAAGGTCGCGTCGGCCAGCCGCGAGGGCGGCCCGGTGATGGCCACCTCGGGGCCGTGGCTGGAGCCCACCCCCTGGCCCGCCGTGTGGTGGAACCTCAACGTGCAGCTGGAGTACTGGCTGATCCACGGCTCCAACCACCTGGAACTCGACGCGCTCGCCAGCACCCTCCGGCAGAGCCAGGAACAGCTGACCGCGAACGTGCCCGCCGCCTATCGCTCGGACAGCGCCGGAGTCGGCCGCAGTTCGGACATGTTCATGAACCGCGGCGCCCCCGTCCCGGGCAGCGGCGGCGAGTGCGGCGATCTGACGTGGGCCCTGCACAACGCGTGGCTGAGCTACCGCCACACCATGGACGAGTCGCTGCTGCGCGACACGGTGTACCCGCTGCTGCGCCGCGCGATCAACTACTACCTGCACTTCCTCCAGCCGGGGGACGACGGCAGACTGCACCTGCCGTCGACGCTGTCCCCGGAGTATCCGGTGGTCCCCCCGAAGGACACCAACTACGACCTGTCGCTGATCCGTTGGGGCTGCGCCGCTCTGCTGGAGGCGTCCGAGCGCCTGGGGATCGACGATCCGCTGAAGTCGCGCTGGCGGGAGGTGTCGGCCAAGCTCACGCCGTACCCGGTGGACGACAACGGCTTCATGATCGGGGCGGACACCCCGTACGCCCAGTCACACCGCCACTACTCCCACCTGCTGATGGTCTATCCGCTGTACCTGGTCAACTGGGACCAGCCGGAGCAGCGCGAGCTGATCGAGAAGTCGGTCGTCCACTGGCACGCGCTGACGGGAGCCCACCGCGGGTACAGCTACACGGGAGCCGCCTCGCTCTACGCGATGATGGGACGCGGCGACACCGCGCTGTCGTACCTGAAGAAGTTCTTCGACCCGACGACGCGCTACCCGTGCCGGGCCAACACCCACTACACCGAGGCCGGTCCCGTCATCGAGACGCCGTTGTCGGCGTCGCAGTCCCTGCACGACATGCTCTGCCAGAGCTGGGGCGGTGTCGTACGGGTCTTCCCGGCCGTGCCGGACTCGTGGGCCGACGTCACCCTGCACGACTTCCGCACCCAGGGCGCCTTCCTCGTCAGCGCGTCCCGCACCGGCGGGGTCACCCGGTTCATCCGCGTACGGAGCCTGGCGGGCGAGCCGCTCGAACTCCGGCACGGGCTGACCGGCGGCCCCGTGACCGCGGTCCTCGACGACGGCACCCCGGCCCGCGTCCGCCCGACGGACGAGGGCACCCTCGCGATCGACCTGCCCAAGGGCCACGAGGTGCTCCTGTACGCGGGCCGGCGCCCCGACCTCGTCATCGCCCCGGTGGAGGTGAGCGAGCCGGGCGAGCCCTGGGGACTGCCATAGGCCCCCGAGTTCGGTGCCGGGCCCGGGGGCCGAACTCCTGGGCCCGGTGCCCCGGGCTACGCCGCGCAGGCCCGGACGAACGCCTCGGCCAGTTCGGCGGGGCGGGTGAAGCAGCCCTCGTGACTGCCCGGAGTCTCTATGACCAGCGGGTTCTTGAGTCGCTGGGGGAAACGGCCGGCCCACGCCCACTCACCGGGAAGGGACAGGTCGTCGGTGGACAGAACGTAGGCCGTGGGGATGTCGAGCGCGGTGAACGCCGTCGTGTCCGGCTTCTCCGTGAAGGTGCCGAGCGGCTGCGGGACGAGCAGGGAGTGCACCATGCGCTGGGCCTCCTCACCGGCGTCCTGCATGAACGCCTGCTGCCAGACCTCCAGGGGCAACGAGACCGTGTCATTGCCGGAGGCGGCCGCCAGTGCGTGGAACATCTCGCCGTAGTGCGGCGGGCAGGCATCGATCAGTGACTCGCCGTCCTGTGGCACGAACGCGCTCCAGAAGACCAGACGCCGTGTCCGGGAAGCCAGCTTCGGCGCGGCACCGGTCAGGACGTAGCCGCCCCAGCTGTGGCCGACCAGGGTGACGTCGTCCAGGCCCGCCCGTTCGACGTACTCCACGAGGCTGTTCACGCAGTCGGTGAGCGTCACGCCGCGCGGGTCGTCGTCAGGCCCCAGCCCGGCCAGCGTGGGGGTGTGCACCTGGTGCCCGGCCGCTCTCAACTCGTTCGCGACCGGGCGCCAGGCCCAGCCACCGTGCCAGGCGCCGGTCACCAGGACGAAGGTCTCGCTCATGCCGATCTCCTCTGATCGAGTGACACGAGACCAGATTCGGACCGCCGGTCGTCATGTGTCAATAGACGAACGGGCGTCGATTATTTGTTACGCATGCCGTCAATGGCCGCGGAACGCGTCCTCCAGCCACCAGGACCCGCGGTCTGCGACCACCTTGGCGTCGATGAGCAGGGGCGCGGACCGCGGACCGGCGAGCCAGTCCTCGACGGCCTTCAGGTCCGTCCGTGTGCGCACGGTCACCGCCTCGAAGCCGTACCCCCGTGCCACGGCGGCGACGTCGGTCGCCGGGAACTCGACCGTGTCGAGCGGATGTCCACCCCGCCCGAAGTGGTGCACCTCGGCCCCGTAGGCGTCGTCGTTGTACACGACGACCATCATCGGCAGCCCGAGTCTGCGGACCGTGTCGAGTTCCGCGGCGCCCATCAGCGCGCCGCCGTCCCCGAGCGCGGCCACCGCGAGCCGGTCCGGCCGCGCCAGTGCCGCACCGATCGCGGTCGCCAGCCCGAGGCCGATGGACTGGAACGCCTGGGTGAAGCACAGGCCGTTCTCGTCCGGCACCGACAGGTACATGCTCGGGTAGCCCATGAAGTTGCCGGAGTCCACCCCGATCACCCGCTGCGCGGGGAGGACGTCGTCGAGCGCAATGCTCAGTGTGCGCGGGTCGATCCGCTCACGCGTGCTGGTGTCCTCGTACGGCACGTCCCGCCACCGCACGCGCGCGGCGATGGCCGCGGCGGTGCCGGGCGTCCGGCAGCCATGCCGTTCCGTGCCCCCGCCGTACGTCTCCAGTACGCGCCGCGCCGTGAGTTCGACGTCGCCGGTGACCCCGACGTGCACCTCCCGGTGCGCCCCGAGCGCCGACGCGTCGTCGTCGACCTGCGCCACGGTCGTGTCGGCACCGATCAGGCGGCCGTGCCTCATGGTCCACATGTTCAGCGCGCAGCCCCAGCCCACGATCGTGTCCGCGGCCGTGATGAGTTCGGCCGCCAGTGGTGACGCGAAACCCCCGGACACGTCGAGCGACCACGGGTTGCCGTGGAACAGGCCGCGCGCCACGGCGGAGGTGGCGAGCAGCGCGCCGCTGCGCTCGGCGAGGGCCTCCAGGGCGTCACGGGCGCCGGGCGAGCGGGCGCCCCGCCCGGCCACGAAGACCGGCCGCCGCGCCCGCTCCAGCACCTGGGCCAACGCCTCCACGTCCTTCGGCGCCGGCTCGACCGCCACCCGTTCCGGCGGCGGCGCGACCTGCGCCAGGACACCGTCGGGCACGTCCAGGACCTGCACGTCCAGGGGGAGGTTGAGCAGCACGGTGCGTCGTTCGTGCAGCGCCCGCCGCACCGCGGCGAGGGCCTGCCCGACCGCCTCCTCGGCCGACGTGATCCGCATCGGGACCGCGCCCACGGCGTGCGCCAGCGCCGCCTGGTCGACGTGGAAGTTGGACCTCGGTTCGGTCACCTCTGCGGCCGTCACCAGCAGCGGAGTTCGGCTCTTGGCCGCCTCGGCGATGCCCGTCATGGCGTTCGTCAGACCGGGCCCCTGGTGAACGCTCACGGCGGCCACGGTGCCGCTCATGCGCGCGTACGCGTCCGCCATCGTCGCCGCTCCGCCCTCGTGGCGCGCGGCGACGAAGCGCGACCCGGCAGCGATCATGGCGTTGGTGAGGTGGAAGTTGCCCGATCCGACGACTCCGAAGACGTGACCGACCCCGGCCGCGGACAGCGCCCGGCCGACGGCCTCGGCCACCTTCACGAGCGCTCCACCAGCGCGACCACCCGCGCGGGAGACCCGGAGCCGCCGACGATGGGCAGCGGTCCCGCCATGACGACGGCGCCGGTCGCGGGCAGCGCGGCCAGGTTGCGCAGCTGGGTCAGGCCGTACTTGTCACTGCCCATGAGATAGGAGTGGCAGGGAAAGACCGGGTCGAACGCGTGCCCACGTCCGGCGTCGGTACCCACTGTCTCCACTCCAAGGCCGATCACCGGCGACTCCTGAGCCACCCAGCGGGCGCACTCCGGCGACAGGCCAGGGGTGTGCGGGCCGTCCTCGTCCGCGTTCAGGAACTCCTCCTGGGAGTGCGAGCGGGCGTCCCATCCGGTGCGCAGCAGCAGCCAGCCGCCGCCGGGCAAGGGCCCGTTCTCGGCCTCCCAGGCCTTCACGTGCTCCACCTCCACGAGGAAGTCCGGGTCCTGCTCCGCCTCGGCCGTGAAGTCCAGAACGGCGGCCGGTGCGATCAGCCGGCGCGCGGGCACGGACGCCACGTCGGCAAGATCCTTCCCGGTCACCCAGTGGTTCGGGGCGTCGAAGTGGGTGCCGGTGTGCTCGCCGCTGCGGAAGTTGTTCCAGTACCAGGCCGGCCCCCGGTCGTCGTAACGGCTGATCTCCTCCAGTTCGAACACCGCCGTCTGGCCGAACTGGGGCGGCAGCTGGATCACCGGTGTGGACGAGGACAACGGCGACGTCAGGTCGACGACCTCTATGGACCCGCCACGCAACGCGGACACCAGCGCGGCGAGGACGGACGGCTCTGACATGGGACCTCCTGGAAGGACGCGAACCACTACGACACCTGCGGCACAACTCTCAGCATGGCACCCTGATATGACGCTCACTCAGCGATCGGCACACGGGGAGAGTGGGGGACATGGCGCTCACCAGGGGAACGGCCGCGTGGGCGGCGGTGTGCGTGGCCGGGGTGCTGACCTCGACCGGCTGCACCTTCGGAGACGACGGCGGCGCTGAGCCGACGGGTACGGCGGTCTCGTCGGCGACCGCCTCCTCCTCCGCGTCGGTTCCCGCGTCCGCGTCCGTTCCTGCGTCCGCCAAGCCCTCGCCCGGGCCGGTCACCGGCCCGGACCGGAAGCTGGTGACCATGACCGTCACCGGTGGCTTCGCCGGGGTCAGCCGGCAGGTGGTCCTGCGAGGCGACGGCACCGTCCGTGTCACCGACAAGGGCGAGCCGCGGGAACGCCGTGCAACCGCCGCCCAGTTCAGGAAGCTGCGCACGCTGCTCGGAGATCCGGCGCTGGCGGACGTCCCCGAGTTCACCAAGAACATGGGAGCGGCCGACATGTTCCAGTACACGCTGCGCTTCGACGGCCGAACGGTGATCACGGACCGCTCCGCCGAGGAGCCCGCGCTCGACCGCCTCATCGACGCCCTCGGCGCATGGCTACCGGCGCGCTGACCCCGGCGCACGGGCCGCCAGTGCCTCCAGCATGAGGTCGACCGCGTCCTCGAAGGAGCTGTCCCCCATGGTGTGCAAGACCTGGCGCACGGTGGTCAGCGCCGGAAACGAGGCGGGGTCCAGCCCCTGGTAGACGTCGTTCCACGCCCGGTGGTCGGCCTCGCGCCGCTGCCGTGGGAGCGCCTGGAACGCGGCGTCCATGGCGGCGTGGCCCAGCACGGTGTCGATGAACGCAAGATACAGACGCGTCGCGACGGCCGGTTCGAAGCCCGCCGACAGCAGCAGAGCGATCCCGGTCTCCACGGCACGGATCTCGTTCTCGCGCCGGGTCACCCGGTACGAGGCGAAGGCCGCCGCGCGGGGATGGGCGAGGTATCCGGCGCGCACCCTCAGAGCCATCTCGCGCAGTGCGGCCACCCAGTCGTCCCCGGGGACGAACCCGACCATGGCGTCGCCGATGATGCGGTCCGCGATGGCGAGCACCAGGTCGTCGGTGCCGTCGAAGTAGCGGTAGAGGGCACTGGGGTCGCAGCCGAGGGCGGTGCCGAGCCGTCGCACGCTGAGCGCCTCCGGGCCGTGCTCGCCGATCAGACGCAGGGCGGTGTCCACGATGAGGTCCTCCGACAGCAGGACCCCCGAGCGGGTGGGACGGCGGCGTTGTCGCTCCCGCGGAACACGGTTGGGCATACCGGGGGTTCCTCTCGTTCCGCGGCCGTGTTCGTTTCCGTACCGCGTACCGGCAGTGAAGAGGCCCGACCGCCTTATGTCAACAGCATTGACGCAACGGGAACGCCAGGTGTTCCATCACAGTCCCGCGCGGCTCTACCCTCGACCTCTCCCCGCGAGGAGCCCTCCATGTCGTCCCTGTCTCCCCAGTCCACACCGCCCGTCGCGCCCGAGCCCGCCCTGTCCGGCGGACCGGGCACCGGACTGCGCCGTTCCCTCGGTGTCGTCGACGGCGTCGCCATCGCCGCCTCGAGCACCGCCGCCACCACCAGCATCGCCATCGGCATGGGCACGATCGCGACCATAGTGGGCCTTCATGCCCCGGCGCTCCTGCTCCTGGCGTTCCTGCCGGTACTCGGCATCGCCACCGCCTACGCCCGCCTCAACCGCTCCGAGCCCAACATGGGCAACGGGTACGTCTGGGTCGGCAAGTCGATCGGCCCCTGGCCCGGCTTCCTGACCGGCTGGGTCACCCTGGTCGGCTCGATCATCTTCTGTGCCTACACCAGCGCGATCATGGGCTCGGTCGTCCTGATCTTCGCCAACAAGGCCGGCCTGCACAGCCTCGCCGGCATCGCCCTCGATCCGACGTCCACCGGTATCACCACGGGAGTCGGGCTGGTGATCCTTGTCGCGCTCACCGCCCTGGCCGTCACCGGGATACGCGCCGCGACCAGATTCCAGTTCGCCCTGCTGATCTTCGAGTACACGGTGCTCCTGGGCTTCTGCGGCTGGGCCCTGATCACGGGCGACCACGCCTTCTCCCTCTCCTGGTTCAACCCCTTCGAGATCTCCAGCGGCACCACCTTCGCCCAGGGCATGGTTCTCGCGGTCTTCTTCTTCTGGGGCTGGGATGCGGCCTTCACCGTCAACGAGGAGACGAAGAGCCCGAGCGACGCGGCCCGGGGAGGCCTGATCGCCCTGTTCGCCATGCTCGGCCTGTTCCTCTTCGCCTCGGTCGCCTTCCAGCGGGAGATGAGCCTGACCGAACTCGTCAAGAACGGCCCCCAGGCCCTCCCCTACCTCGGGGAGAAGCTGGCCGCCGAGCCGTGGGCCACCCTGCCCCTGGTCGCGCTGATGTTCTCCGCGGTCGCCTCCGTGCAGGCCACCCTGATCCCCACGGCGCGCGGACTGCTCGCCATGGGCCGCGACCGCACCATGGGACCGCTGTGGACCCGGGTTCACCCCCGGTACGGCAGTCCCGCCGCCGGCACGGTCGTCGTGATGTCCATCGCCGGCGTGATCGCCCTTCTCGCCGTCGCGATTCCCAAGCTGAGCGACATGCTGCTGGCCGCCGTCAACGCCATCGGCCTGATTGTCGCCTTCTACTACGGCCTCACCGCGCTCGCCTGCGCCGTGCGCTTCCGCTCCGCGCTTCGCGAAGGAGCGCGCGAGGCGCTGCTCGCCGTCGGCGTGCCCGCCGTGTCCGGACTGATCCTGTTGGGCCTCGGCGGCTACCTCGGCTACTCGTACCTGACCATGAGCGATCACTTCGAGCTGAGCCCCGCCAACGGCTGGTTCATGTTCTCGCTGCCCGCCGCGATCGTGCTCGTCGGCCTGGGCATGGCCGCCGTCGCCAAGTACGTCCGGCGCTCGCCGTACTTCACGACGGGCCACGGCACCGACGCGGAGTCCCTGACCCTCCCGATGGACCGCACCGCCGCCTGATCCTCGCCCCCACCCCCTCCCTCCATGGAGTTCACCCGCATGTCGCAGTCCCAGGTCACGGGCCCCGCCGATCTCGTCCTCACCGGCGGGCACGTCCACACCGTCGATGCCGCCCGCAGCCGCGCCACCGCCGTGGCCGTGCACGGCGGGCAGATCACGGCCGTCGGCCACGACGAGGTGCACGCGCTGATCGGCCCGCGCACGGAGGTCGTCGACCTCGCCGGGAAGCTGCTGCTGCCCGGCTTCCAGGACGCCCACGTGCACCCGCAGGGCGCGGGCCTGGAACTCGGACTGTGCCACCTGGCCGACACCGTCGACCCCGCCGAGTACCTGCGGCGGATCGCGGCGTACGCCGACGAGAACCCTGACGCCGAATGGATCACCGGCGGCGGCTGGTCCCTGGAGGCCTTCCCCGGCGGCGCCCCCACCGCCGCGGCCCTCGACGCGATCGTCCCCGACCGGCCCGTCTTCCTGCCCAATCGGGACCACCACGGCGCCTGGGTCAACACCCGGGCACTTCAGCGGGCGGGCATCGACGCCCGCACCCCGGATCCCGTGGACGGCCGGATCGAGCGCGACGCGGACGGCAACCCGACCGGCATGCTGCAGGAGGGCGCGGTCCACCTGGTGGGCCGACTGGTCCCCGACCCCACGCCCGCGGAACAACTGGCCGGCCTGCTGCGAGCCCAGGCGGTCCTCCACTCCCACGGTGTCACCGCCTGGCAGGACGCCATCGTCGGCGCGTACGCCAACATGGCCGATCCGGCACCCACCTACCAGGCGGCCCTGGACCAGGGGCTCCTGACCGCCCGCGTCGCCGCCGCCCTGTGGTGGGACCGCGAACGGGGCGCCGAGCAGATCCCCGAACTCGTGGCACGGCGCGAGGAGTTGAGCAGGGGCCGGTTCCGCGCCGGCACGGTGAAGATCATGCAGGACGGCATCGCCGAGAACCACACGGCCGCGATGCTCGACCCGTATCTCACCGGCTGCGGCTGTGCGTCCGACACCAGCGGCATCAGCTTCGTCGACCCCGGTGACCTGAAGAAGTACGTCACCGAACTCGACGTCCTCGGCTTCCAGGTCCACTTCCACGCCCTCGGCGACCGCGCGGTACGCGAGGCACTGGACGCCGTGGAGGCCGCCCGTGCCGCGGGCGGGCACCGCGACACACGGCACCACCTGGCACATCTGCAGGTCGTCCACCCCACCGACATACCGCGGTTCCGGACGCTGGGCGCCACCGCCAACCTGCAGATGCTGTGGGCCGCCCACGAGCCGCAGATGGACGAGCTGACCCTGCCGTTCCTGGGTCCCGAACGCGGTGCCCGGCAGTACCCGTTCGGGGACCTGCTGCGCGCCGGGGCGACTCTCGCCGCGGGGAGCGACTGGCCGGTCAGCAGTCCCGACCCGCTCCAGGCCATCCATGTCGCCGTCAACCGCGTGTCCCCCGACGCACCCGAGGGCACTCCCGAGTTCCTGCCCGGACAGCGCCTCGACCTGGGCGCCGCCATCGCCGCGTACACGGCGGGCAGCGCCTATGTGAACCATCTCGACGACATCACCGGCAGCATCACCGTCGGCAGGGCGGCCGACCTGGTCGTCCTGGACCGGGACCCCTTCGCGGGCCCGCCCGAGGAGATCGCGGCCACCCGGGTCCTGGAGACCTTCGTGGAGGGGGTACGCGTCCACGCGGCTCCCGAAGCCTGAGCTCCGGCGCCTGGTCTCCTTCGTCTTCGGATCCACGAGTTGACCCTCGACCTGGTCAAGGGCCCAGAGTTCCGGGTGTGGAGAGCGAGATGCAGAGCATTGGTGAGTTGGCGCGGGACAGCGGACTGAGCGTCAGCGCCCTGCGGTTCTACGACCGGGCCGGTGTGCTGGTCCCCGCCTGGGTGGATCCGGTGAGCGGCTACCGCTGGTACGAGCCCGAGCAGTTGGAGGAGGCCCGGTTGCTGGCCCGGCTGCGCCGGGTCGCGATGCCGCTGGCGGACATCCGGCTGGTGCTGGCCGGCTGGGCAGGCGCGGACACCGACCTCGTGCGGAAGCTGCTTCAGGCCCACCTGCGTCGCCTCGAACTGGGACTGGCCGACGCCCGCAGCGAGTTCTCCACGCTTCGACCGCTACTCGATCGCAAGGAGAACTCCATGACGTCGCTCCGTACCGCCGCCGTCCGGCTGACCGTGCCGGCGCCCGAACTGGCCGCCGCTCTGGACGCGGTCCGCTTCGCCGCCGGCACCGACCCGGAGCTGCCGATGCTCGGCGGAGTGCTGTTCGACCTCGACGGCGAGGTGCTCCGCCTCGTGGCCACCGACCGGTATCGGATGGCCGTCGCACGAGCCGGTGCCGCCGGGCAGGGCGGGGCCCGTGCGCAGGTCATCGTGCCGGCGCCGCTCGCCGACGCGATGCGGGCCCTGCTGAGCGGCGAGGAACCCGTCGACCTCGCCGTGGACGGCGACCGCGTGACGCTGGAGTCCGGGGACCGGCAGGTGGCCGGGCAGTGCCTCGACCACGACTTCCCCGACTACCGCCGCCTCGTCCGCCTGCCGGCCGGGCGCCGCGCCGTAGTCAACGTGCCGGCCTTCCGGCAGGCGCTTCAGACCGGTCCCGTCCGCGCGAGTGAGCCACGTGGACAGGACGGCGCGTCCAGCGACCTCAGCGTGCTCAAGATGGCGGACGACGGCACGGTGACCATCTGTGAGGACGGTGACGACGACCAGAGCCAGGTCGCCGTGAACCGCGACTTCCTGCTGCACGCCCTCGCGGCCGGAGCGCGGGACCAACTGGTCCTGGAGTTCGGCGCCCCCACCGCACCCGTCGCGATCCGCCGCCCCGACGACGAGGACACGTTCTCGCTGCTGATGCCGGTGCGTCTGGAGCATTAGCCACCGGTCAGGCGTCCTCCCGGTCCCGGGGGCCGGACCGCGAGATCACGACCTGCGCCCCGCCGTCACAGGCCCCGGCCCTGTGCCGGAAAGCGCCTCACGCAGGCGACTACGCGCGGTCGCCCGGACTCCCGCCGTCAAGAGCGCCTCGGCCGCCGCGCCCGCCACCGGCGGTACGTCGAGGACGCGGGGTCCGGGTCCGGGGGCCCGATCCCGGAACCCTGACCGCGAGATCACGACCTGCGCTCCGCCGTCACAGGCCCCGGCCCTGTGCCGGAAAGCGCCTCACGCAGGCGACTACGCGCGGTCGCCCGGACTCCCGCCGTCAAGAGCGCCTCGGCCGCCGCGCCCGCCACCGGCGGTACGTCGAGGACGCGGGGTCTGGCCTGTGGCGTCTCGGTGGCGAGCCGGGTGCGGATGTGTTCCGGCAGCAGCAGATGGCCGTTCTGCAGGGTGCCCCCGCCGAGCACCACGGGCGTCGGCGTGCGCAGCAGCCGCAGCCGGCGCAGCAGCGCGGTCACCATGGCGACGATCTCGTCGCCGAGGCGCAGCACGATCCCCCGAGCCACCTCGTCCCCGTCGGCGGCCGCCGCGAAGACCAGGGGCGCGAGGCCGTGCAGGGCCACCACGGGGATCTCGCCCTCACTGACGGCGAGCGCCACGGCCTCCACGCTGCGCAGGGAGAAGTGGCCCGGCAGGGCCCGCCGCAGCGTGGTGGCCGGGCCGCGGCCGTCGCCGGCGCGGACCGCGGCGCCCAGCCCGGCCCGTGCCACGGCCAGCCCGCCGCCCCAGTCCCCGGTGATGTCACCGAGTGAGAGGAAGCGGGCCGACCGGCCGCGCGGGTGCACCCCGGCCGCGTTGATGCCGGCGCCCGAGACCACCGCCACTCCCCAGCCCTCCGGGGCGCCCGCCCGGAGGACGGCGAGCGTGTCGTTGCGTACCACGGTCCGTTCGGCCACGCCCAGCCGGGACAGCAGCTGTGCCGCCTGCCGTTCCTCGGCTCTGCGGTCCACGTTGGCGAGGAAGAACGCGCCGACGGCGACCCGGGCGTCGGCCGGCAGCCCGGCCATCGCCCGGGCCCGCCGGCCCAGGTGCGCGAGGTGCTCGGTCGTGGCCGTCATGCCCTCGCGGTGCGGGCGGGTGCCGTCGCCGCGCACCCAGGCCAGCAGTCGTCCGTCGGTGTCCGCGAGCACCAGGTCGGTCTTGGAGTTCCCGCCGTCGACGCCCACCACGAGGTCAGCCATCGGCGGTCACCCCTTGATGCCGGTCAGGGTGATGCCCTCGACGAAGACCTTCTGGGCCAGGAAGAACAGCACCAGGATGGGCAGCAGGAACATCAGCGAGGCCGCCATCTGCAGCTCGTAGGCGTTCTGGTGCCCGTTCTTGGCGAGTTCGGTGAGGGCGACCGCGAGGGTCTGGCCGCCCTGGCTGTTGCCGGTGTAGAGCAGCGGGTTGTAGAAGTCGTTCCACGCGTACAGGAACGAGAAGAGCCCCACGGCCGCGATCGCCGGCCGGGTCATCGGGATCAGCACCTGCCACAGGATGCGCAGCTCCCCCGCGCCGTCGAGCCGGGCCGCCTCGGTGAGCTCGTCGGGGATGGTGAGGAAGAACTGGCGGAGCAGGAAGATGCTGAACGCGTCGCCGAAGAAGCCCGGCGCGATGAGCGGTTTGAGGGTGCCCACCCAGCCGATGTGCGAGTAGAGGACGTACAGCGGCAGGCTGGTGACCTGCGCGGGGATCATCATCGCCGCGAGGACGACCAGGAAGAACGCCTCGCGGCCCTTCCAGCGCATCCGGGCCAGCGCGTAGGCCACCGGCACCGAGGAGATCACCGTGCCGATCGTGGACAGTCCGGCGTACAGCATCGTGTTGACGAGGTCGCGGCCGAACGGCATGGCCGAGAAGATCTTGCGGAAGTTGCCGAACTCCCATGGTGAGGGCCACAGCGCACCGGTGCCGGCCTGGTGCTGGGTCATGAACGCGGTGAGGACGCCGATCGTCAGCGGCAGCAGGAAGCAGAGCGCGACCGCGACGGCCGGGGCGTGCTCGGCCAGCAGGTGCAGCACCCGCCGGCCTCTTCGCACCCGGCGTCGGGGCAGGCGCACGTCGAGGGTGGTCATCGGCTGCCTCCCGCGTGGTGGACGAAGCGGCGGGAGGCGCGGATGAACACCACGGTCGCCGCGAAGATGACCAGGAACAGCAGCCAGGCCATGGCCGAGGCGTAACCGGTCTTGAAGTACGAGAAGCCCTGCTGGTAGAGCTCGGTCGAGTAGAACAGCAGCGAGTCGGCCGGGTAGCCGAGCAGTTCGGTGCTGGACGACGTCATGTTCGACGAGCTCGACGCCACGAACGCCTCGGTGAAGTACTGGAACGTATAGATCATCCCGGTGAGCACGGCGAAGAAGACGACCGGTGAGATGGCGGGGAGCGTGACGCTGCGGAACTTCCGCAACGCGCCGGCGCCGTCCAGCTCGGCCGCCTCGTACAAGTCACGCGGTACGTCGAGCATGGCGGCGGAGAAGATGACCATCACGTTGCCGCTGGCCCACAGTGCCATCAGCACCAGGCTCGGTTTTGACCAGGCGGGGTCGGAGAACCAGCCCGGGCCGCTGATGCCGACGAGGTCCAGGATCCGGTTGAAGGGCCCCACGGGGTTGAGCAGCACGATGAAGGACAGGGCCGCGGCCACCACCGGCACCATGGACGGCAGGAAGAACAGCGTGCGGTACAGGGTCCTGCCGCGCTTGACGCGGATGATGACCCAGGCGGTCAGCATCGCCCAGGCGGTGCGCAGCGGCACCATGACCGCGACCATCCACAGCGTGTTGCGCACCGACACCCAGAAGTTGTCCGACTGGGTGAACAGCAGGCGGTAGTTGCGCAGGCCGACGAAGTGGACGGGGCGGTAGGAGCCGGCCTGGAAGTCGGTGAGCGAGTAGTAGAGCGTGGACGCCACCGGGTACAGCACGAAGACGGAGAACCCGACGACGAATGGCGAGACGAAGGCCAGGACGACCCACCAGCGGGCACTGCCCGGCTTGGACCCGCGACCCCGGGCGGGGCGCGTCGGCGCCCCGCCCGTTGTGTTCTCGACGGGCGCGAGAGCGGTCGCCATACCTACTGCCCGCTCTCGGCGTTGAGGTCGTCGATCTTCTTTCCGACGCCGGACAGTCCGCCGGCGGCGTCCTTCACCTTCCCCTGCTCGTACGTCAGCAGGAACGCGCGCCAGGTGTCCATGTCCTCGACGCCCGCCGGGGTGAGGGTCTTGTAGTAGGAGCCCGGGTTCTGGAACAGGTCGACGAACGGCTTCCAGTGCGGGTCGTCCCGCTTGTCCCAGGCCTTCAGCGCGGCGAAGGTGCTGGGGATGTTGTAGACGGTGTCGGCCAGCTGGTTCAGGAACGTGGTGTCGGTGGTGAGCTGCTGGAGCGCGAAGAACGCCTCCTGCTTGTGCTTCGAGCCGGCGGAGAGGTAGGCGACGGTGCCGAGGGTGTTGCCGGCGCCGTAGCCGGTCCCCTTCGCGTCCAGCACCGGCATCGGGACGACTCCGTAGTCGAAGTCCTTCTTCCCCGAGGCGATCTCACCGACGTGCCACTCGCCGTCGATCTCCATGGCCGCGGCGCCGGTCAGCAGCGGGTTGCTCGCGTCGTCGGCGTGCGGCTGGTAGCGGCCGACGAACTTCTGCACGTTGGACGCGCCGTAGTAGTCGATGAGGTCGCGGTCCCACTTCAGCAGCTGCTGCCACTTGGGGTCGGAGGCGAAGGTGGTCTTGCCGTCCTTGCCGTAGAAGTCGGTGCCGCTCTGCACGCCGGTGAAGATGTACCGGTTGGCGTTGAAGTCGGAGCGGGGCACGAAGCCGAACGTCTTGATCGAGCCGTCCGCGTTCTTCTTGGTGAGCTTCTTCGCGTCCGCCGTCAGCTCGGCGAGGGTCCGGGGCGGCTTGGTGATGCCTGCCGCCTTGAACATCTTCTTGTTGTAGTAGAGCGCGAAGGCATCGGTCAGCAGCGGCAGCGCGCACTGCTTGCCCTGGTAGCGGGTGTAGACGAGGGTCGCGGGCGGGAAGGTCTTCGCGGTGTCGACTCCGGCCGAGGACAGATACGGCCCCAGGTCGGTGACCGTGCCGTTGTAGCAGAACTTGGCCACGTTGTCGGGCGCCGATCCGATGAAGACGTCCGGCGGATCACCGGCGGCGACGGCCTTGGCGTAGGCGGCGTCGTCCTTGTTGGGCACGAACTTCACGATGAGCCAGGGGTACTTGGTGTGCAGCCGCTTCAGCGTCGCCTTGAAGGCGGCGACCTCGTTGGGGAGGTGGTTGAAGGTCCAGACGGTGACGGTGGTGGGCGTGTGTGAGGCGCCCGCGGAGATCGCGGACGTGGGCTGGGACTCGGCGGGGCCGCTGGACGTACAGCCGGCCAGCAGCAGCACGCCGGCGGCCGTGGCCGCCGCTGCCCCGGTGATAGGTTTGAACACTGATCGTCCTCTTCCTGGAGATGGCATTCCCTGGGTGACGGGTCGGTCGACCGGACCCGGGCGCGGCAACGCCCGGAGTCCTGAAGCGGCGGCGCTGTCCGGCAAGACGGCGTCGCCGTGGTGTTACGGGGCTCAGGGCAGCGGCGGCTCCGCGGGGGTGGTGGACGTGGTGGCCGCGGAGAAGACCGATTCGCGGGCGAGGTCCGCCGACATCGCGGTGGCGCCGGTCAGTACCGCGTCCTGGCCGAGGCCGGAGGCGACGACCGTGGGCCGGAAGTCGCCGAAGTCGGCCATGTGCCGGGCGACCGGTTCGAGCAGCAGGTCGCCGTTGGCTCCGATGGCGCCGCCCAGCACGATGAGCGCCGGGTCGATCAGGGGTACCACGCAGGCGATCACGTAGGCGATGCTGCGGGCGGTGTCCTCGACGATCTCCAGCGCGGACGGGTGTCCGTCGCGCGCCAGGTCGAAGACGGCAAGGGGGCTGCCGTCGCCGGGAAGTCCCAGGTCCCGTGCCCGGGCGCTGATGTGACGCGCGCCGATATGGTCCTGGACCAGTTCGCGGCGCTTCCCCACCGGGGCTGTCCCACGGTCGCTGGGGAGGTAGCCGGCCTCTCCCGCCACGCCGGTCGCGCCGCGCCGTACCCGGCCGTCGATGACGAGGCCGAGACCGAGGCCGACTCCCAGGCTGAGCAGGACGAAGTCGTCGACCTCGGTACCGCAGCCGTGGGTGCGTTCGGCGAGCGCCGCGAGGTTCACGTCGTTCTCCAGGACCAGCGGCACCCGGTCCGGGATCGCCCGGCCGAGTGCCTCGCCGAGTCCCCGCCCGGCCTCGGGCAGTCCGGCGGCGTACGAGAGCCGGCGCCCGTCCGTGCCGACCACCGCGGGCACGCCCATGACGACCTGGGTGATCTCACGGAGCGGCACCCCGACCCGCCCGGCCAGGTCCTCGCACAACGCCAGGATCTGCTCGACCAGCGCGTCACGCCCGGCACGGCCCCGGCCGTCGTCCCACGCGTGCGCTGTGGCCCGCACCTGCCCGGTCACGTCCGCGACGGCGGCCCGGACCTGCCGGTGTCCCACATCCACCCCGATGGCGAAGGCGCAGTCGGCGTTCACCCCGTACTGCGCCGGGGCTGGTCCCTTGCGCCCGGTCACCGGTCCCACCTCGGTGATCACCCCGCGCTCCAGCAGCAGCCCGACCGCGGCGGCCACCGTCGGCCGGGACAGCGGGATCCGTCCGGCGAGGTCGGTGGTCGTGATCGGGCCGGCCTGGTCGATCGCCTCCAGCACCGCGCGCCCGTTGAGCGAGCGCAGCAGACGCTGGGGGCCTGCGGGATATCGGTCGGTCACATCGACCTCGCTTCGCGGCGGTGCTCCACCAGGGCTGTAAGAAAGAAAGTTGCTTATTTATACGCGCGAGGGTCACCGGGCACAACCCTCGACTTCGCCCGACCCTGTTGCATGGTGTGAGACACACCCGAAGGAGCCGTACATGCCCCGTGCCTCAGAGTTCGTTGCCGCGCGGTCCGTCGCCGCCGAGTCCTTCGCCCTGCTCCCCGGCGCCCGGGACTCCCCCGTGATCCTGCATGTCCCGCACTCCGCGCGGGAGATACCGGCCTCGGTTCGACGCGGCATCGTGCTCGACGAGCGCGAACTCGACCGGGAGCTGGACCACATCACGGACGCGCACACCGAGCACCTGGCCCGCTGCGCGGCGGAGGGCAGCGCTCTCCCGCCGTGGCGGTTCGTCAACCGGCTCTCCCGGCTGGTGATCGATCCCGAGCGGTTCCCGGACGAGCGGGAGGAGATGCGCGCCGTCGGCATGGGCGCGGTCTACACCCGCACCACACACGGCGCGCCGCTGCGGCCCGCGGACTTCGAGCCCGGCCCCCTGGTCGAGCGCTACTTCCATCCGTACGCACAGGCCATGACCGCGGCCGTGGCCGACCGTCTCGCCGTGGCCGGGCGGGCCGTCGTCCTCGACGTCCACTCCTATCCCACGGCCCGGCTGCCGTACGAACTGCACGGCGACGGTCCCCGCCCACCCGTCTGTCTGGGCACCGATCCCTTCCACACGCCGCCCGAGCTGCTGGCCGCCGCCGAGGAGGCGTTCGCCGGCTTCGGCGGCACGGGCGTCAACAGCCCGTTCTCGGGCGCCTATGTCCCGCTCAGGTTCCACGGCACGCGAGCGGACGTCACCGCTCTGATGGTCGAGATCCGCCGTGACGTCTACATGACCGAGCCGGGCGGTGCCGCGGGTCCCGGCCTCGACCGTCTGGCCGGGGCACTCGCCGAGTTGGTCGACGCCGTGTCGTAGGGCCTGTCGTCCGCCGCACGACCGGACGACCCCGCGAGGGCTTCGGGCGACTGGGGCACGTTGGTTACCTGTTCGCCCTATCGGCAGGGCACCCCGGGCTGTCAGACTTCCGAGGGTGCCCGACTTCGACATGCTTGTCATAGGATCCGGTCCGGGCGGCCAGAAGGCCGCCATCGCTGCGGCCAAGCTGGGCCGCCGGGTCGCCGTCGTCGATCGCCCCGACATGGTCGGTGGCGTCTCCCTCCACACCGGGACCATCCCGTCCAAGACCCTGCGTGAAGCGGTGCTGTATCTCACCGGCCTCACCCAGCGCGACCTGTACGGCCAGAGCTACCGCCTGAAGGAGGACATCACCGTCGCCGACCTGACCACGCGCACCCAGCACGTGGTCAGCCGCGAGGTCGACATCATCCGCAGCCAGCTCTCCCGCAACCACGTCTCCCTGTTCTCCGGCACCGCCCGCTTCGTCGACGACCACACCGTCGCGCTGCGCGAAGTGTCCGGCAACGAGCGGCTGTTGACCGCTGAACACATCGTCATCGCGACCGGTACCCGCCCCGCCCGGCCCGACAGCGTCGAGTTCGACGGGCGGACGATCATGGATTCGGACAACGTCCTCACACTGGAGGGGGTGCCCCGTTCCATGGTGATCGTCGGGGCCGGTGTGATCGGCATGGAGTACGCCTCCATGTTCGCCGCCCTCGGCAGCAAGGTCACGGTGGTGGAGAAGCGGGCGGGGATGCTCGACATGTGCGACGTCGAGGTGATCGAGTCGCTGAAGTACCACCTGCGGGACCTGGCCGTCGCGTTCCGCTTCGGGGAGACGGTCGCCGCGGTCGAACGCCACTCCAGGGGCACGCTCACCGTTCTGGAGAGCGGGAAGAAGATCCCCGCGGACACCGTCATGTACTCCGCGGGCCGGCAGGGTCTGACCGATGAGCTCGACCTGGACAAGGCCGGGCTGTCCGCCGACCGGCGCGGCCGGATCACCGTCGACGAGCACTACCGCACCGAGGTCCCGCACATCTACGCGGTCGGCGACGTCATCGGCTTCCCGGCGCTCGCCGCGACCTCGATGGAGCAGGGACGCGCGGCGGCGTACCACGCGTGCGGTGAGCCGGTGGGCCGGATGCACCACCTCCAGCCGATCGGCATCTACACCATCCCCGAGATCAGCTTCATCGGCCGTACGGAGGACCAACTCACCGAGGACAGCGTGCCGTTCGAGGTCGGCATCGCCCGCTACCGCGAACTCGCCCGGGGGCAGATCATCGGCGACTCCCACGGCATGCTCAAACTGCTGGTCTCGCCCGAGGACCGCACCCTGCTCGGGGTGCACTGCTTCGGCTCCGGAGCCACCGAGCTCATCCACATCGGGCAGTCGGTGATGGGCTGCGGCGGCACGGTCGACTATCTGGTCGACGCGGTGTTCAACTACCCGACGCTCGCGGAGTCCTACAAGGTCGCCGCGCTGGACGCGACCAACAAACTGCGGCAGCTCGACCGGATCGGCGACTGAGACACCGTCTACCGGGCCACCGTCCCCTCCGGCTGTCCTTTCCGTCCAGGGTCAGCCGGAGGCCTCGGTGAGCATGCGCCAGCCGGGCGTGTAGTTGCCGTGGAGCACGAGTGACGCGGCGCCGACCGCTCCGACGGTGTCGCCGATGACGCTCTGCTCGATGGCGATGGGCCGGATGGCACGGGCGACGGACGTGCTGTTGACAGCCGCGTCGACCTCCTCGCGCACGATGGGCTCGATGCCGCGCAGCCCCTCTCCGCCGAGGACGACACGGCCGACGTCGAGCAGACTGACGGCGCCCCGGGCGGCCTGACCGATGCGGCGGGCGGCGCTGCGGACGACGTCTCGGGCCTGCTCGTCGCCGGTACGGGCGGCCCGGCGGAGCAGCTTCCAGTCGTTGTGCAGGGAGGCGGCGTCGGCCACCAGGCCGATGCGGTCGGCGGCGGCCCGTCCATGGCGGCGCAGGAGATCGTCGATGATCGCGGCCGGGCTGCAGTAGGGACCGAGACAGCCCGTGCCGCCGCAATGGCAGACCCGGTCGCCCGGTTCGACGGCGAGGTGCCCGAACTCCCCGGCGTTGCCCGAATCGCCGTGCAGGACGGTGTTGTTGAGGATGATGCCGGCGCCGATGCCGGTGCCCAGGTAGATGAACAGGAAGCTGCCCGCCCTGGCCTCGCCGCCGATCCAGCGTTCGCCGATGGCGGCGGCGGTGGCGTCGTTGTCCAGGGCGACGGGCATGCCGGTGGCCTCGGCGAACATCTTCAGCAGGGGGACGCGGTCCCAGCCGGGGAGGTTCGGCGGGGAGACCACCTCGCCCGAGGAACCGTCTATCGGTCCGGGAGCGGCGATACCCAGGCCGAGCAGCCGGTCGGGGTCCACGGCGGACCGGCCGACGAGCCGCAGGGCCGCGCGCGCCACCCGGTCCACGACGTCGGCGGGGTCACTGGGCCCGGTGAGTCTCAGCCGGCGGCTGGTGATCGCCTCGCCGGCCAGGTTGACCAGGACGATGACGGCCGCGTCGGGGTCGAGATGGACACCGAGGGCGTAGGCCCCGTCCGGTCGTGGCGCCAGCAGGGTGCGGCGCTTGCCGCCGCTGGAGGGCGCCTGGCCGGTCTCCGTGACAAGGCCGGCGTCGAGCAGTTTGCGGACGACGTTCGAGACGGTCTGGTTGGTCAGGCCGGTGAGCGCGGCCAGTTCGACCCGGCTCACGGGCCCCCGGGTCCGGATGGCGTCCAGTACGACGGCCTGGTTGTACCCGCCGACCCGGGGCAGGTTCGTGCCACCGAGCATCGTCACCTGTCGGTCACCTACCGCTCCTGCCTTTTCGCTGCCCTCGTCTGATCGGCACCGACGCGGCCGGAGCGCACCTACGGATCGCAGAGCGACCCTTGCCGCGCATGCCCGAACGGCGATACGTGACCAAAGTTTACACGTCGGAAGCGTTGACTTCATCCATCAATTGGATTTAGCTGGCGCCCATCAAGCCGGGCGCACCAGGCCAGGTCGCGCGGGGTGGCGCCGCATGGAGCGCCTCGCTCGTACTGCCCGCAGCCGGCATCCCAGTCGCGGCTTTTCCCCTCTCTTCTCCTCTCCTCTCCTCAGGTTTCGCGTTCCGGAGGAACCACCGTGCGTTCGAGACTCATCGCTGCCGCAGCACTCACCACCGTCACCGCCCTGGCCGCCTCCGGCTGCGGGGGTTCCGGCTCGTCAGGGAGCTCCGCCAAGTCGATCAAGGTCGTCTACTGGCAGAACCTGGACAGCCAGAACAAGCTCCAGGCCAACCGGCTCGCCTCGGTGGTGAAGCAGTTCACCAAGGCCAACCCGGGCACCAAGGTGACCCTCGTCCCGGTCACCGCCTCCGAGAACGACTACTACACCAAGGTCCAGCTCATGATGCGGTCCCCCGCGACCGCCCCGGACCTCGTCTACGAGGACACCGCGCTGATCAACTCCGACATCGCGAGCGGCTACCTCAAGCCCATCGACTCCTACCTCGCCAAGTGGAGCGACTGGTCGAAGTTCGTCCCCGCCTCCAAGGTCGCGGCACGCGGCGCCTCGGACGGCAAGACGTACGGTGTCCCGGACGGCACCGACACCCGCGGGATCTGGTACAACAAGCAGCTCTTCGAGAAGGCCGGCATAGCCGTGCCCTGGCAGCCGAAGACCTGGGACGACGTCCTGAGCGCGGCCAGGAAGCTGAAGGCGAAGGTGCCCGGTGTCGTCCCCATGAACCTCTACACCGGAACGGCCGGCGGCGAGGCGTCCTCCATGCAGGGCTTCGAGATGCTGCTGTACGGCACCCCGGCGGGCGACAAGTCCCTGTACGACGTGAGTCAGAAGAAGTGGGTCGTCGGCAGCAAGGCCTTCAAGGACTCGCTGGCGTTCGTGCACACCGTCTACAGCGAGAAGCTCGGCCCGCCGGTGGACCAGGCGCTCGGCGCCAACTTCGGTACCACCGTGGGCACCGAACTGATCCCCGAGGGCAAGCTCGCCATCGACATCGACGGATCCTGGATGCCCAACAACTGGGGCTCCACCAGCCCCAAGCCGTGGAGCGACTGGAAGACCGTGATCGGCACCGCCGCGATGCCCACCCAGAACGGCCAGGCCCCCGGCAAGATCAGCATGTCCGGTGGCTGGGCCTGGTCGCTCCCGGCCAAGGGCAAGAACCCTGACCTGGCGTGGAAGTTCCTCACCACCATCGAGACGAAGGCCAACCACGCGAAGTGGAACGCCACCAACGCCAGCATCGCCGTCCGCACGGACTCCGCCAGTGATCCGGCGTACGTCAACTCCGTGCCGACCAACAAGTTCTTCACGGACCTGGTGCGCTACACGCACTTCCGGCCGGGCCTGCCCGCCTACAACCAGGTCTCGACCGCGATCCAGAAGGCCATGGAGTCGGTGACCACCGGCCAGGCATCGGTCGCCAAGGCCGCCGCCACCTTCGACAGCGATGTCAAGGCCGCCGTCGGCGACGACAAGACCGTCAAGGGCACCTCGTGACCGCACTGACGTCGGTGCCCCGCAAGGCCGGTGACCACCACCGGCCCCGCGGGGCACCGCCCGCCTCCGTACGCTCCCTGCTGCGGGGCCTGCCGATGCTCCCGGCCGTGGTGCTGCTGGCCGTCTTCCTGGCGGGGCCCATCGCGTACTGCGTGTACTACGCGTTCACCGACATGCAGCTCACCGGCGCGACCGGCACACACCTGGTGGGCCTGGACAACTTCACCCGGGCACTGAAGGACCACGACTTCCTCAACGCGGTCTGGCTGACCCTGGCGTTCGTGGTGGGCTCCGCCGTCATCGGCCAGAACACCCTGGGACTCGCGCTGGCCGTCCTGATGGAAAAGGCCGAGAAGCCGGTGCGGGCGCTCACCAACGGTGTAGTCATCGCGGCGTGGGTGCTGCCCGAGGTGGTCGCCGGCTATCTGATGTACGCGTTCTTCTACAACCAGGGCTCGCTCAACTCGATTCTCGACGCCCTGCACCTGCCGCAGCAGAACTGGCTCTACACGATGCCGATCCTGGCGGTGTGCCTGGCCAACGTCTGGCGCGGCACCGCCTTTTCGATGATGGTCTTCACCGCCGCCCTCAACGACGTGCCGCAGGAACTCGTGGAGGCGGCCGAGATGGACGGCGCGGGCCCCTGGCAGCGGCTGTGGCGGGTCGTCCTCCCCGTCATCAGGGGGTCGATCACGACCAACCTGATGCTGATCACGCTGCAGACGCTCTCGGTCTTCGGCCTGATCTACACCATGACCCGGGGCGGTCCCGGCAACAAGAGCGAGACCCTGCCCATCTTCATGTACCAACAGGCGTTCCAGAACAGTCTCATCGGCTACGGCACCGCCATCGCCCTGGTGCTGCTGGTGGTCGGCGCCCTGTTCTCCGTCGTGTACATCCGGCTGCTCAAACTGGAGGACGACTGATGGCCGTTCTCGCACCGTCGCGTGCCGCGTCCGACCGGCCGGCGACGTCCACGGCACCTCGGGCCTCGCACCGGCGCCGCTCCCTCGCCGGCCGTATCGCGGTCAACGCCGTCCTGCTGACCGTGTCGGTGACGTACGTCCTGCCGCTGCTGTGGATGCTGATCGCCTCGGTCGGCGACACCAACAGCTTCCGGCTGAGCTGGCCGTCGTCGCTCACCCTCGGCAACTTCGACGCGATCCTCAACGCCGACACCACCTACCGGCCGCTGCTCAACAGCTTGCTGCTGTGCGGCTTCGCGACCCTGGTGACGGTGACGGCGTCCTTCCTGGCCGCGTATCCGCTGTCCCGCTACCGCTCCCGCCTGCGCCGGCCGTTCCTCTACACGATCCTGTTCTCCACCGGTCTGCCCATCACCGCCGTGATGATCCCCGTCTACAGCATGTTCGTGCAGGTGAACCTCATCGACTCGGTGCCCGGCACCACGCTGTTCCTGGCGGCCTCGGCGCTGCCCTTCGGGATCTGGCTGATGAAGAACTTCATGGACGGCGTACCGATGGTGCTGGAGGAGGCCGCCCGGATCGACGGCGCGAACACCGCGCACGTGCTGTGGCGGGTCATCCTGCCGCTGATGCGGCCCGGCGTCACCGTGGTCACCATCTTCACCTTCATCGGCATGTGGGGGAACTTCTTCGTCCCGTTCATCCTCCTGCTGTCCCCGGAGAAACTCCCCGCGTCCGTCAGCGTGTTCACGTTCCTCAGCGCCCACGACCAGACGCAGTACGGGCAGTTGTCCGCGTTCTCGCTCCTCTACTCCCTC
Source organism: Streptomyces sp. NPDC046862 (assembly GCF_040704615.1). Classification (NCBI taxonomy): domain Bacteria; kingdom Bacillati; phylum Actinomycetota; class Actinomycetes; order Kitasatosporales; family Streptomycetaceae; genus Streptomyces; species Streptomyces sp. NPDC046862. Next base: position 31,624 of record NZ_JBEYXP010000075.1, read on the forward strand.
CCCGTCGTGATGCTGTACCTGCTGCTGGCCCGCAAGCTGGGCGGCGGCTTCGCTCTCGGCGGAGCCCTCAAGGGCTGATCGCCCCCAGCCTCCGGTCCCCCACCCGTCCCGGGCCTCCCTGGAGAAGACACTCATGCACAACGACCGTGATGTGACCGAGCAGCGGCTCGCCAGGGTGCTGAACGAACGCATACGACCGGCCGTCCACGCCCGGTCGGTCCCCCTGCGGGTCGAGATCTGGAACGTCCCCGGCGAGCCCGTACCGGTTCGGGAGGGGCTGACCGCTCCCTACCGTCCGGCACGCGTCGGCGACCGGTGGGGGCCCGCCTGGTCGACGAGCTGGTTCCGGGTCAGCGGCACGATCCCGCACGCATGGGCGGGGTTGCCCGTCGAGGCCGTGCTCGACCTCGGTTTCTCGACCCACTCCGCCGGCTTCTCCGCCGAGGGTCTGGTCCACCGGGCCGACGGCACCCCGGTGAAGGCGCTCAACCCGCGCAACATCTGGCTGCCGGTCACCGAATCGGCGGACGGTGGCGGGGAGTTCGTCCGATACATCGAAGCCGCCGCGAACCCGGTGGTCATGCACACCGCTCCCGGCCGGCTGACCTTCGGTCCCACGGCGGTCGGCGGGCGGGCTCCCTGGCTGGACGATCCGTCGGCCGACCCGGGCGAACCCCTGTACCGGCTGCGGCGGTTGGACCTCGCGGTCTTCGACCGCACCGTCCACGAACTCGTCCAGGACCTCGACGTCCTCGGAGAGCTGATGCACGAGCTGCCGCTGGACTCCCCGCGCCGCTGGCAGATCCTGCGGGCGGTCGAACGCGCCCTGGACGCGGTGGACCTGCAGGACGTCGGCTCCAGTGCGGCAGCGGCACGCGCGGCACTGGCCCCCGCCCTCGCGGCACCCGCGACCGCGAGCGCGCACAGGATCTCCGCGGTCGGGCACGCGCACATCGACACGGCCTGGCTGTGGCCGCTGCGCGAAACCGTGCGCAAGGTCACCCGGACCGTCTCCAACGTCACCCAACTGATGGACGACCACCCGGAGTTCCGCTTCGTGATGTCCCAGGCCCAGCAGCTCGCCTGGCTCAAGGAGCACCGGCCCGAGGTGTACGCCCGCACCCAGGAGAAGGCGGAGACCGGCCAGTTCCTGCCCACGGGCAGTCTGTGGGTGGAGCCCGACACGAACCTCACCGGCGGCGAGTCGCTGGTCCGCCAGTTCGTCCACGGCAAACGGTTCTACCTGGAGGAGTTCGGCGTCGAGACCGAGGAGATGTGGCTCCCGGACACCTTCGGCTACAACGCTGCCCTGCCCCAGCTGATGAAGCTGGCCGGAGTGCGCTGGTTCCTCACCCAGAAGATCTCCTGGAACACCACCAACAAGTTCCCGCACCACACCTTCTGGTGGGAGGGCCTCGACGGCACCCGGATCTTCAGCCACTTCCCGCCCGTCGACAGCTACAACGGCGACCTCTCCGGCGCCGACATCGCCCACAGCGTGCGCAACTTCCAGGACAAGGCGGCCGCCAACCACTCCCTCATCCCCTTCGGTTACGGCGACGGCGGCGGCGGTCCCACCCGCGAGATGCTGGCCCGCGCCGCCCGGCTGGCCGACCTGGAGGGCTCGGCCCGGGTCACGATGGAGGGACCCGCCACCTTCTTCGCCCGGGCACACGCCGAGTACGAGGCGAACGGCGGCGCCCCGGTGTGGTCGGGCGAGCTGTACCTGGAGTTCCACCGCGGCACCCTGACCAGCCAGCTCGCCACCAAGCAGGGCAACCGGCGCAGTGAACACCTGCTGCGGGAGGCCGAGTTGTGGGCGGCCACCGCCGCCGTGCGCCACGGGCACCCGTATCCGTACGAGGCCCTGGACCGGCTGTGGAAGACGGTGCTGCTGCACCAGTTCCACGACATCCTGCCGGGCACCTCGATCGCCTGGGTGCACCGCGAGGCGGAGGAGACCTACGCCGTCGTCGCCCGCGAGCTCGAAGGGATCGTCGGGGACGCGCAGCGGGCTCTCGCGGGGCCCGTCGGCTCTGCCGGGCCCGCAGGCTCCGCCGGAGGCTCGGTCGTCTTCAACGCCGCCCCGCACGCACGCGGTGGCGTCCCGGCGCTGGGCGCCGCGCTGCGCGCCGAGGGGGCCGACCCGCCCGTACCGCCCGTCCGGGACGGCGACGGCTTCGTCCTGGACAACGGCCTGCTCCGGGTGACCGTCGACGGCCGTGGTCTGGTGGCCTCCGCCTACGACGTGACCGCCGACCGCGAGGCGCTGCCGCCGGGCTCCGCCGCGAACCTGCTCCAGCTGCACCAGGACTTCCCCAACCAGTGGGACGCGTGGGACATCGACGTCTTCTACCGCAACCGCGTCCGCGACCTCACCGACGCGCAGTCGGTCACGGCACTGGACGACGGGATCCACGTGGTCCGCGCGTTCGGTGCTTCACGCATCGAGCAGACCCTGAGCCTCGCCGCGGGCTCCCGGCGGCTCCTGATCGACACCGTCGTCGACTGGCACGAGACGGAGAAACTGCTCAAGGCCGCCTTCCCGCTGGACGTGCGCGCCGCCCACTCCTCGGCCGAGATCCCCTTCGGGCACGTCGAACGGCCCACCCACACCAACACCAGCTGGGACGCGGCCAGATTCGAGATCTGCGCCCACCGCTTCCTGCACGTCGGCGAGCGCGACTGGGGCGTCGCGCTGGTCAACGACTCGACGTACGGCCACGACGTCACCCGCGACGTCCGTCCCGACGGGGGCACCACCACCACGGTCCGCCTCTCCCTGCTGCGTGCCTCCCGTTTCCCCGACCCGGACGCCGACCAGGGCACCCACCGTCTCCGCTACGCCCTGGTCGTGGGCGCGGACGTCGCCGACGCCGTCCGCGAGGGCTACCACCTGAACCTGCCGGAGCGGGTGGTGCCCGGCGGTACGCCCGTCGCTCCCCTGGTCTCGGTCGACCACGAGGGGGTGGTCGTCGAGGCCGTGAAGCTCGCCGACGACCGGTCGGGCGACGTCGTCGTCCGCCTCTACGAAGCACACGGCGTCCGCACCCGCGCCGCCCTCGGCACCGGGTTCCCCCTCACCTCCGTCACGGCCACCGACCTCCTGGAGCGCCCCCTCGACGACCCGACGAGCCATCAGCTCGTCGAAGGAGCGGTTCACTTGAGGTTGCGCCCCTTCCAGATCCTCACTCTTCGTCTCCGCCCGCGGAGCCGGTGAGCCTCTCGTTGACCTTGCCCCAAGGGAAGCCCGCAGCATCGGTTCACGAATGAGGGCTGCGGGCAGGCGGAGGGGCGCGGGTGCTGCGACGAACGAGGGTGCTGGTCGACGTACGGCCGCTGCGCGGGGGTGACTTCCGGCGGCTGTGGACGGCCGGCATCGTGACCTCCCTGGGAGCCCAGTTGACGGCGGTCGCGGTGCCGCTGCAGATCTACGGCTTCACCGGTTCCTCGGCCTACGTCGGGCTGGCCGGACTGGTGGGCTTCGCCCCGATGGCGGCCGGGGCCCTGTGGGGAGGCACGCTCGCCGACGTTCGGGACCGGCGGCGCGTACTGCTGGCGACCACGGTGGGCATCGGACTGACGTCGCTGTTGCTGTGGGCACAGGCATGGGCGCAGCTGCGGTCGGTCGGCGTGCTGCTCCTGCTGGTCGGCGTGCAGCAAGCCTTGTTCGGCGCCAACACGGCGGTGGGCAGGGCCGTGGTTCCTCGCCTTGTCGCACCTGAACTGCTGCCCGCCGCCAACGCGCTGCAGTCGATGGTCGTCCTGTCCGCCGGGATCGCCGGGCCGCTGCTGGCCGGCTTCCTGTTCCCGGTCGTGGGCAGCCAGACCCTGTATCTGGCCGATGCCGCCGCCGTCTGCGCGACCGCGTGGGCCGTGTGGCGGCTGCCGCCCCTCCCCCCGGCCGGCAGCGGTGGGAGCGGACGGCGCGCGGGCATCCGGCAGACCGCCGACGGTGTACGTCTCGTGACGCGGCATCAGGTACTGCTGCTGGTCTACGTCTGCGACTTCGCCGCCCTTTTCCTGGGGCTGCCGACGGCACTCTTCCCGCAACTGGCGGGAGAGACTTTCCACGCGTCGGACATCGGAGTGCTCTACGCCGCCCTCTCCGCCGGTGGCGTGCTGGGGGCGCTGTTCTCCGGGAGCTTCACACGTGTCGGCCGCCATGGCGTCGCGGTCGCGGTGTCGGTGGGCCTGTGGGGTCTGGCCGTCGCGGGGTTCGGGCTCGCCCGCTCACTGATCCCGGCGGTGGGATGGCTGCTCCTCGCGGGCGGGGCGCTCCTCGCTCTGGGTGTCTTCCGCCGAACGGTCCTGCAGCCAGCGGTGCCGGACGGGATGCGGGGCCGTCTGCAGGGGATCGACACCGTGGTGGCCGCGGGAGGACCGCGGCTGGGCGACCTCGCGCACGGCACGGCGGGCGCCGCTTTCGGCGCCACGTGGGCGGTCACCGGTGGCGGCCTCCTGACCGTCGCGGTCGCGCTCGCCCTGCTCGTGCTCTTCCCGGAATTCCGGCGCCATCGAGCACCTGACGCCACCGCACCGGCACCGGCGCCGCCCGCCTCGCGGCGCCGACGGTGAACGCACCGTCCTCAGCCCGTCGCCGCCGCCCGGTAGGGGCGGAAGAACGCGCGCAGTTCCTCCGCGTAGAGCTCGGGTTCCTCGAACGGAGCGAAGTGCCCGCCGCGCGGGGGTTCGGTCACGCGCACGACGTTCGCCGTGCGCTCCAGCCAGGCCCGCGGCGGGCGGACGACGTCGCCGCGGAAGAGCGAGAACCCGGACGGCACCTCCACGCGGCGGGTGAGCCGCGCGGGCGGGATCGCGGCGTTCGCGCGGTACATGCGCATCGACGAACCGATCGTCCCCGTGAGCCAGTAGAGCGTGACGTTCGTGAGGATCTCGTCCTTGGTGAAGCTCCGCTCGATGTCGCCGTCGCAGTCGCTCCACGACCGGAGCTTCTCGACGATCCACGCGGCGAGCCCGGCCGGCGAGTCGGTGAGCCCGACGGCGGCGGTCTGGGGCTTCGTGCGGTGCATGGCCCCGTAGGCGCCCTCCGCCGCGCCCCAGGCCGCCGCTCCCTCGATCCAGTCGCGCTCCTCGGGTGTGAGGTCCGCCGGGTCATCGGTGAAGACGGGCAGGCCCGCGTCCGTGCGGTGCACGGCCACGACCCGGTCGGGGTGGTCGAGGGCGAGGTAGCGGCTCACATGGCTGCCCATGTCCCCGCCCGCCGCGCCGAACCGCGGGTATCCGAGGACGCCCATGAGCTCGGCCCACAGCCCGGCGACGGCGACGGAGTCGAGAGGCGGGCCCGTGGGCCGGTCGGAGTAGCCGTAGCCCGGCATGTCGGGTACGACCACGTCGAACGCGTCGGCGGGGTCGGCGCCGTGCGCGCCGGGGTCGGTGAGGAGCGGGACGACCTTCGTGTACCGCCAGAAGGAGTCCGGCCAGCCGTGGCTGAGGACCAGCGGCAGGACGGGTCCGGTCGGCGCCACGGCCCGGGCGTGCACGAAGTGGATCCCCGGGCCGCCGAGCCGGACGCGGTAGCGGGGCAGCCGGGCGAGCTCCGCCTCGCGCGCCGGCCAGTCGAACCCGTCCGCCCAGTAGGCGACCAGCTCGCGCAGGTAGTCGACGTCGGTCCCGAGCGACCATCCGGCCTCCTCGGGCGCGTCCGGCCAGCGCGTCGCGCGCAGCCTCGCGCGGAGGTCCTCGAGCACCGCGGGCTCCGTCCGAGAGGTGAACGGCTCGGCTCGGTGCGGAAGATCCGGCATGGGAGCCACCCTACAAGTCGCGCCCAGGTCATGCCGTCAACAAGCCGCTCGGCATTCGGCCTGCTCCACGTGCTCGGTGCCGGACCGTTAACTCCGCCGGGGCGCACCCCGCCGACGCCTCGCGGTCGCTGCCTGCTGTGCCCGGTCGCGTTCGCGCTCTGTGCCGTGCTGTGCCCGGTCGCTGCCGTGGCCGGTCAGCTCTCGGTCTGCGTCTCCCGCCCCATCCACCCCGGGTCGGCTCCTCGGCCGGCGAGTGCTGTCCCATCCGCCTCATCCGCGCTCGCGGAGGTACGCATCCAGTTCGGCGGCCCCGGTCAGCATCGCCCGCCCGCGGGTGGACAGCCGGCCGTGCCAGTCGCGCAGCGCGGCCTCCAGTGGCTCCAGCCCGCCGGCCGTCCGCACCTGGGCGATGAGCGGGGCGATCTGCTCCAGCAGATAGCCGCCCCGCCTGAGCTGGTGGGCCAGCAGGACGTCCCGTACGTCGGTCTCGTCGTAGACGCGGTACCCGGTCAGCGGGTCGCGGCGCGGGCGCACCAGCCCGGCGCGCTCCCACTTGCGCAGCGTCGCGGGCCGGATTCCGAGCCTGCGTGCCAGCGGCCCGATGAAGGTGACGCCGGGCCGGGACACCGCGGCAGGCCCGGACACCCCGGTCCGTCCGGGCCCCGCGCCCGGCTCGGAAGCCGTCGTGGGCTCCAGGTCGCGCAGGGCGCTCTCCACCGCCCGAAGGGTTTGGCGGTCGTCGAGGAGCTGGGCGTGGCTCTCGTCGATCAGGCGGAACGCCTCATCGGCCGAAGTTTCGTTCACCGCCCGCATGATCGATGTCGCCGTCTGGTGGCCGTGGCCCGGCACCAGGGCGAGAAACGCGCGCAGCGCCCCGGCGTGCAGCGCGGTATAGGTGCGGTAGCCGTGGAGGGTGCGCCCGGCGGCCGGGAGGATTCCGGCCTCCTCGTAGTTCCTGATCGCCTGCGTCGACAGACCGTGAGCGCGCGCCAGGTCAACCGGTCTGAGCCGACCACCGCTTTGAGGGTTCCGTCCCATGATCCTGACGATATCGCGGGAAACTTTCAACCGGGAGTTCAGCGATACCGTTCAAGGCATGGCTACTGACATCAAGGACGCCGCCCACGCCGTCGAGGCCGCCGCCGTCATGAGGCTGTTCCCGGGCCCGCCGAGGCTGCTCGCCCTGGGCGAGCCCACCCACGGCGAGGACACGCTGCTGGACCTGCGCAACGAGCTCTTCCGGCAGCTCGTCGAGCAGGAGGGCTACCGGACGATCGCGATCGAGAGCGACTGCCTGATGGGCCTGCTCGTGGACGATCACGTCACCTTGGGCACGGGCACCCTCGACGAGGTCATGGAGCGGGGATTCAGCCACGGATGGGGCGCGTCACCGGCCAATCGCGAGCTCGTGCGCTGGATGCGCGCCCACAACGACAGCCGGCCGGCGTCCGAGCAGCTCCGCTTCGCCGGTTTCGACGGCCCGCTGGAGATCACCGGCGCCGCCGGCCCCCGGCACGCCCTCACCGCCCTGCATGACTACCTCACGGCCCGGGTGGACGCCGGACTCCTCCCCTGCACCATGGAAACGCTCGACCGTCTGCTCGGCGCCGACGACCGGTGGACCGACCCCGCCGCGATGATGGACCCGTCCCGGTCCGTGGGGCAGTCGGCCGAGGCCAGGGAGCTGAGGCTGTTGGCCGACGATCTGGTGGCGCTGCTCGACGCGCGGACGCCGGACCTGATCACGGGGGCCTCGCGGGACGGTTGGGACCGGGCACGCCTGTACGGGCGCACCGCCACCGGCCTGCTGCGCTACCACTTCTGGATGGCCGAGACCTCACCGATCCGCATGACGCGGCTGGTGGGCGAGCGGGACCGGATGATGGCCGACAACCTGCTCGCCGTCGCCGAAGGCGGCCCGGCGCTCGTCCACGCCCACAACGGCCATCTCCAACGGCACAAGAGCACGATGCGGATGGGCGGCCTGCCGCTGGAGTGGTGGAGCGCCGGCGCGCTGGTGAGCGCCCATCTGGGCGACCGGTACGCCTTCCTGGCCACGGCCCTCGGCACGATCCGCCACCAGGGAGTGGACACCCCGCCGCCGGACACCGTCGAAGGGCTCCTGTACGCGCTCCCGGAGGACCGCTACGTCGTCGACGCCCCCCGGTTGGCCACCGCCCTCGGCGACTCGCGGCCCGCCCCTCGCGTGTCCCCCTGGTTCGGCTACTCCCCGCTGGACCCGGCCCACGTGGCCGGCCACGACGGGATCGTGTTCGTCAAGAACATCGCACAAAGCCAGTAGCACGCTCAGCGGCCCGTTCCGCCCGGCACGGACGGTGACTGACGTCCTGTCATGCGCCGTGTTCGGCACACAGGCAGCCGACACCGCGGTCGATCCACTCCTGACCGGCCCATTCCGGATGGCGCGCGATCATGAGGGCCCTCAACTCCTCGACGATCGTCTCCTCGCTCGTGGCCGAGTCCCGGCGCCGCCATGTCTCGTCGCGCAGCAGCTCCAGGTAGTCGCGGACGTCGGCCAGCAGCCGCGCGCCGCCGACATCGCCATGGCCGGGGACGACGACCCGGGGGTTCCGTGCCGCCAGACGCTTCATCACCTCGATCCAGCGGATGCCGGACACGTCGGTGTCGTGCGGCGGGAACCACGGGAAGATCGCGAACTGCCCGGACTCGACCAGGTCCCCGGTGAACATCACCCCGGCATCGGGGACGGTGACCACCTGGTCGCCCTTGCTGTGCGCCCGTCCTGTGGCGCGCAGTCGGACCACACGGCCGCCCAGGTCGAGGTCGTGGGCGTGGTCGTAGACCAGGTCGGGGGCGACCAGTTCGACCCCCTCCAACTGGCGGGCGACCGTTTCGCCCAGGCCGCGGAACATCCGGAGACAGCCAGGGCCCTTCACGGCGAGATCCTGGGCCTGGGCGCCGTTCACGAGGTACGTCGCCTCGCCCGTGAAGGCCTGCGCGCCGAAGGCGTGTTCGGGGTGGAAGTGTGTCGTGGTCAGGTAGAGCTTGCGGCCCTTGGCGTACTCGGACGCGAACGCGAGCACCGTCTCGGCGTTGCGCGAGCCCAAGCCGGTCTCGACGACGAGTACGGAGTGCGTGCCGCCGATGATGCCGATGTTGGGCACCAGTTGCACGCCTCGGTTCGGGATGACCACCAGGTCGGCGGCGAGCTCCCGCACGTCCGTGATCCGGACGACGGGCTCGGGCATCGTGACGTCGGTCATGTCAGCGGCTCCTTGGACTGGTTTCGGGGGCGGACGGTCAGGTCCGCTCCAGTCCAGTGCGGGGGCACCCGGGGCGTCCAACACCCTTTCGGCGGAGTCGATACCGCGCGGGTATCGTTGCTGGTCGATGGACCTCCGCTCGTTGCGCTACTTCGTGGCCGTCGCCGAGGAACGGCACTTCGGCCGCGCCGCCGTACGGCTGCACATGACCCAGCCCCCCCTGAGCCGGGCCATCAAGCGGCTGGAGACCGATGTCGGTGCCGTCCTGCTGCACCGTTCCTCGGCAGGGGTCACGCTCACCGCCGCCGGAAGCGCGCTCTACGACGAGGCCCGTGCGCTGCTGCGGCAGGCCGAACAGGCCCGCGTCAGGGTCGCCGCCACAGCCGGCACCGCGACGCTCACCCTCGGCACCCTCGCCGAACAGGCCGGCACCCCGCTCGTCGCCGCGTTCCGCGAGCGCCACCCGAACGTCCATGTCCACGTCCGCGAAGCCGACCTGACCGACCCGACCACCGGACTGCGGGCCGGACTCGTCGATGTCGCGCTCACCCGGGCCCCGTTCGACGACACCGGGATCAGCAGCCGCGTGCTGCGATCCGACCCGGTCGGCGTGGTCCTGCGCACCGACGACCCGCTCGCCGGCCGGGACACCGTGCGCCTGCGCGATCTCGCCGCTCGCCGCTGGTTCCGGCTGCCCGACGGGGCCGACCCGGTCTGGCGTGCCTACTGGAACCCGGTCCCGCCCGGCGGTGACCTGCGGGAGGGCCCCGTGGTGCGCACCGTTCACGAGTGCCTGCAGGCCGTTCTGTGGAACGGCACGATCGGTCTGGCGCCCCTGGCCGACTCCCTGCCCGAGGGGGTCGTCCGCGTCCCCCTGGCCGACATGGCGCCCAGTCGCCTCGTGGTCGCCTGGAACAGCGCCGACACCGACCCGCTCGTCCGCTCCTTCGTCGGCATCGCCACCGCCGGCTACCGCTCCGCGGCCGGGGCGGAGGACCGCGCCTGACGGTCACCCGTCCGCCGGAGCGCCCGGGTGATCTCTGCGCCGATCACACCTCATGCGGGCGGTTCGCGGCTATGACGATCAAGGCCCCGTTGCGCGGCCCTGTCCCTGAACCGCCCACACCGGGAGAGCGCGATGTCCGTCCCCGCAATCGATCACCGGACGAAGACCTACGACCCGCGGCACGCCTACTGGATGTGCCGGGCTTCCGAGCTCGCCTACAAGGACGAGGCCACCATCGAGGCCCAGGCCAGGAGCTGGGGCTTCGACCGGGTCCAGCACCACCACACCACGTTCACGCCGCCCTTCCCGCTCCAGGACACGCAGGCGTACACGATGTCGAGCGACCACATGATCGTCCTCGCGTTCCGGGGGACCGAGCCGACGAACATCAAGGACTGGCTCTCGGACATCACCACGCCCCCGTGGCCCGGCCCGGGGCGGAAGGGGTTCGTCCACTACGGCTTCGGAGAGGCCCTGAACTCCGTCTACCCGCAGGTCAAGAAGGCGCTGGAGGCGTCTCGGACGAACGGCCAGACGGTCTGGATCACCGGGCACAGCCTCGGAGGTGCCCTCGCGATGCTGGCCGGCGCGTGGCTGCACTTCGAGGAGCCGAACCTGCTGGCCGACGGCATCATCACCTTCGGTCAGCCGCGCGCGTGCGACCGGGAGCTGGCCGCCGCCTGCGACAAGGCGTTCGTCAAGCGCACCCACCGCTTCGTGAACAACAACGACATCGTGCCGCACATGCCGCCCGAGCCCGCCTACACCCACACCCAACTGCTGCGGTACATCGACTCCACCGGCAAGCTGCGCGACTCCATGCCCCTGCTGGGCGGGCTGACCGACCGGGCCAAGGGGATGACGGCCGATCCCCTCGCCCCGGGAAGCGACGGCATCAGGGACCACTTCATCTTCAACTACCTCGAGGCCATGGAGAAGAACGCGGCCCGGAGCTGAGCGCCACGCCGGCCGGCAGGTCGGCTCAGGGTGTCGTCGTGACCGTCCGCCCGTAGCAGCGCTCCAGCTCGTCCACGTCGTAGAAGGAGCTGCCCTTCGTCACCGGACGGCAGCCGGCGCGGAAGGCGGTCTCCTTCTCGTTGTAGAGCATCCGCACCAGGTAGCGGTCGCCCTTGCGGAACAGGTCCCACTGGATGTTCGCGGCCATCGGCGCCACCGACGCTCCCCGCCACGCGTTGTCGGCGTACGTGTACGGCCGCGCCTCGGTGACCGGCTGCGTGCTGCCGGGCAGACCGAGCAGCACGGCGAGCGGGATGATCTCCTCGGCGTGGGTGAAGCGCAGTTCGGCGCCGAGGTCGCCGGTGCCGGACCGGGCGGCCTCGAGCTTGGCGAAGAAGTCGTCCAGCAGCACCCGGGCCATGGCGTAGGTGATGTCGCTGTCCTGGAAACCCGGGCCCTTCTCGTAGAAGTCCTCGGCGTCACTCAGGTACGAGAACCACTTCGCGTCGCGCGGCGCGATGTAGCGGTCCATGTGCCAGGTGCCCTCCTCGGAGAGCGCCGGGGCCGCCGCGTACAGGTTGTAGACGGCCTCGGCGGCCGCGACCTGGTCGGCTGTGTCGAGCGCGGCGACGAAGTCCGGCGTGAACAGCCGCAGCAGGATCCGGCGGGCGGCCCGGTGGGTGGCCGGCTGGTCGTTGATCGCGGCCAGTGTGGTGGCGAGCCGCTGGTCGTGGGCGATGTAGTCACGGTAGGCGGCGCCACCGGCCGACTTGTGGAAGTACAGCAGGTCGGGGTCGGTCCTGGCCGTGCCGATGAAGGGCCTGACGGCCGGGTCGTCGTCGCCGAGGGCGGTGGCGAAGATGGTGCCGCTGTCCACCGCCCGGTCCTTGCCGGAGCTGACGACATCGATCTTCTCGCCGTTCCGCGCGATCCGCCGGAACAGCTCCGGCAGCCGCCGCTCCAGCCGGGCGGCCATGTTCCGCATGTCCTGCTTGCCCCTCGCGGTCAGCTGCCCGTAGCCGACCTTGGCCATCGCGGCCTCCAGCGAGCGCACGTCCGGCCCGAAGTCCTTGCCGAGCGGGGTCAGTCGGCCGTCGGAGGCGGCCTTGTCCCACAGGGCGAGGATCAGGTCGCCGTCGTCGCTGTCGCTCGACGCGCGGGTGCCGTGCCGGGAGACCGTCTCGGTGAAGACCGGGACGAAGCCGCGCGGGGGACGCTGGTACGTACGGGCGTCCTGCAGCGGCTCGTAGGGGGTCTTGGTGGCGTAGTGGCCGTGCCTCCCGGGCAGGGCGTTCGCGGGCGCCGCCACGGGGAGCGTGAGCGCGGCGAGGGCCACCGCGGACAGGGCGATTCTTCTCATGAGCGGCGAGTGTGAGCGACGGATGTGAACGGCGCCCGTACCCGCCATGACGAACCGTGGGCACGACTCGGCGTGTGCCGGGGCCCGCGGACTCCGGAGCGCGCCGCTCCGTCCCGTTCTTTTCGGCCACGGGCGCCGCTGTCGCGCCCGCGTTTCGGCGCGGTTTCCGCGGCATCCATGTGGCATCCATATGGAGAAGTGATGGTCAAAACTTGTACATGAGTGCTTGTGGAGGTTCACGGCGGCGGCAGATCATTGGCCGGATCTCACCCCTACCACGCGCACGCAGGGAGCTCCCGGTGGCCGCTGGCCAGATAACCTCCGAGCCGGCCGACATGCCGGCAGCAGCACTGGTGGAGCGGCAGAAGCTGCGCAAGCACTTCGGCCGTTTCGACATCCTCTTCTTCCTCCTGTGCACCATCGTCGGGGTGGACACCATCGGCACCGTGGCCTCGTCCGGTGCCGAGGCCTTCACCTGGCTCATCGTGCTGGCCGCCGTGTTCTTCGTGCCCTCCGCGCTGCTGATCGCCGAACTCGGGGCCGCGTTCCCCGACGAGGGCGGCCCCTACATCTGGACCAGCCGGGCCTTCGGGCGGCTGGCCGGCGCCGTCAACAACTTCCTGTACTGGATCACCAATCCGGTGTGGCTCGGCGGCACGCTCTCCGTTTCCGCCGCCGCGGCCTACACCACCTTCTTCAACGACGGGAAGGACCTGAGCACCCCGGCCTTCTACGCCTTCACCCTCGCCTTCGTCTGGGTGGGCGTGCTCGCCGCGATCCTCTCCTTCGACGTCGGCAAGTGGATTCCCACCGTCGGCGCCTGGAGCCGGTTCCTCCTCCTCGGCCTGTTCACCGTCACGGTCGTGGTGTACGGCGTCCAGCACGGCCTGCACGGATTCGGGCTCGGCGACTTCTCCCCGACGTACGCGGGATTCGTCGGCCTGGTGCCCGTCCTGATGTTCAACTACGTCGGTTTCGAGCTGCCCAACACCGCCGGCGACGAGATGACGGACGCGCAGAAGGACGTGCCCTTCGCCGTCTTCCGCAGTGCCGGCCTCTCCGTCGTGCTGTACGCGCTGCCGATCCTCGGCATCCTGGTCGTCCTGCCGGTCAAGGCCGTCACGGGCCTCGGCGGGTTCATCGACGCGATCCGGCAGGTCTTCACCGTGTACGGCGGCCACGTGGCCGGCGACGGCACCGCCACCCTCAGCGGCGCCGGCAGCCTGCTCGGGGATTTCGCCGCGATCCTGTTCATCCTCACGGTGCTGTCCTCCGGCGTCACCTGGGTCATGGGCTCCGACCGCGCGCTCGCCGTCTCCGGCTACGACGGCGCCGCGCCGCGTTTCCTCGGTGTCATCTCCAGCCGGTTCGGCACCCCGGTCCGGGTCAACATCCTCAGCGGGCTGGTCTCCACCGTCGTCCTGGTCCTGGCCCACCAGCTCACCAACGGCAGTGCCGCCAAGCTCTTCGGCGCCGTCCTCGGGCTCGCCGTCTCCACGACTCTCGTCAGCTACCTGGGCATCTTCCCGGCTCTCGCGGTACTGCGCCGCAAGGCCCCGGACGTCCCCCGCCCCTACAAGGCGCCCTTCCCTCGCACCATCAGTGTGGTGCTCACCGTGCTCGTCCTGTTCGCCAGCGTGCAGCTCGTCGCACCCGGACTCGGCGACCACTGGTTCGGCTCCGACTACGCGCCGGACGGCTGGGGTCACGACGAGCGCTGGAAGTACCTGCTGACGGAGGCCGTCCCGCTCGCCGGGTTCATGCTCCTCGGCGTGCTCTTCTGGGTGCTGGGCAAGCCGACCCGCACGGCGTCCGCCGCCACCGAGTAACCCGAACCCGACGGGGTCGTCGACCGCACGCCCGTACGGCGATCACGGCATGCCGAACGGGCCGCGCGGAAGGCACCGGAGGAGACTGGAAGGTACGGGGAACCCGGGCGGGACGCGAGGCGTTTCGCCCGTGAGTGGGAGGGGCTGCCCACCCGCCGACAGGACGGGGACGACGTGATGAGTGACAAGGCCCGAAAGCTGTTCGACGCACTCGACCTCGACAGGAACGGGATCCTGACCCGCGACGAAGTGATCATCGCCCTGCGGACGAAGGGCCCGTCCCTGGCCGCATCGGGAGACCTGCCGTACTGGGGCGTGGAGGACGTCGATGCCTCTTCCGCGCTGTTCGACGCCGCCGACCAGAACGGCGACTCGGCACTGACACTCGAGGAGTTCGCGGCGGTGGTGGACCGCCGCTTCGGCTGGCACTGACCCCGGGGAACGGGTGACCGCTGAGAACGGTGAGTCCACAGAACGGCCACCCCGAAGAGAGCTGCCTGACGCCGACGCTCCCTTGCCCCGGGCATTGGCCCGCGCCTAGCCTGATTTTGTGCCGTTAATAAACAAAGCCCGCACTCGCGACGCCGCGCCGGGCAACGACCTGACGCGGCTTCGTGGTGCCCTCACCGCCTTCTTCGCCCTCGACGGTTTCGTCTTCGCGGGCTGGGTCGTGCGCATCCCCGCCATCAAGCAGCAGACGGGCGCGTCGGCCAGCGCCCTCGGTCTCGCCCTCCTCGGCGTCTCCGCCGGCGCGGTCGTCACCATGATGCTCACCGGACGGCTCTGCCGCCGCTTCGGCAGCCATCGCATGACCGTGATCTGCGGCGTCCTGCTCTCGCTCAGCATCACCCTGCCACCGCTCACCCACTCGGCACTGGCACTCGGCGCCGTCCTGCTGGTCTTCGGCAGCGCGTACGGCGGGATCAACGTCGCCTTCAACAGCGCCGCCGTCGACCTGGTGGCCGCGCTGCGGCGGCCCGTCATGCCCACTTTCCACGCCGCGTTCAGTCTCGGCGGCATGGTGGGGGCGGGGCTCGGCGGGCTGGTCGCGGGGTCCCTCTCCCCCACCCGGCATCTGTTCGGTCTCGCCGTGATCGGCCTGCTGGTGACCGCCGTCGCGGGACGCACCCTGCTACGGCACGCGCCTCCGGAGCCGGTTGACCGGGCACGGCCCGAGGAACGCTCTTCGCGGCGGGCGGACCCCCGGACCCGCGGCCTCGTGGTGGTCTTCGGTCTGATCGCGCTCTGTACGGCGTACGGCGAGGGAGCTCTGGCCGATTGGGGTGCGCTGCACCTGAAGCAGGAGCTGAACGCCTCGCCGGGCATGGCCGCGGTCGGGTACTCGTGCTTCGCGCTCGCCATGACGATCGGGCGGCTGACCGGGACGACGCTGCTCGAACGCCTGGGCCGGACACGTACCGTCGTGGTCGGCGGTACGACCGCCATGGCCGGCATGCTGCTCGGATCGCTCGCGCCCTCCCTGTGGGCGGCGCTGGTCGGCTTCGCCGTCACGGGACTCGGGCTCGCCAACATCTTCCCGGTCGCCGTCGAACGCGCCGGGACGCTGGCCGGCCCCAGCGGCGTGGCGACCGCCTCCACCCTCGGCTATGGCGGCATGCTCCTCGGACCACCCGCGATCGGGTTCATGGCGGACTGGTTCTCCCTGTCGGCCGCCCTCACCAGCGTGGCGGTCCTGGCGGGGGTGGCCGCCGTCATAGGGGGCCTGTTCGGGCGCCGGATGTGAGGTGCGCCTGACGTGAGATGCGCGGGCCGCGGTCGACGCCCGGTACTGCTTCGACCGCACTCCATCCTGCACACTCACCTCATGGACATCGCCGAGCACATCGAGGCCCTGGACAGGGAGGGCCGGCTGCTGGTCACGGCCGCCGAGAGCGCGGGGACCGGGGCGCGGGTACCGACGTGCCCTGGCTGGCGGGTGCGGGACCTGTTGCGGCACACGGGGATGGTGCACCGGTGGGCGGGGGCGTTCATCGCCGAGGGCCACACGTCGTACCACCCGGACGGGGGCGAGCCGGACCTGGACGGCGCCGAACTCCTGGCCTGGTTCCGGGAGGGCCACGGGTGGCTCGTCGACACCCTCACCACGGCGCCCCCTGACGTGGCGTGCTGGAGCTTCCTGCCCGCGCCCTCGCCACTGGCCTTCTGGGCGCGGCGGCAGGCACACGAGACGACGGTGCACCGGCTGGACGCGGAGTCGGCGCGCGACGGGACGGCCGAGGCGGTCGGCGCGAACGCCCCGGACTTCGCAATCGCCCCGGAGTTCGCGGTCGACGGCATCGACGAGTTGCTGCTCGCCTTCCACGCACGGGAGAAGAGCCGGGTGCGCACGGACCGGCCGCGGGTGCTGAGGGTGCGGGCGTCGGACACGGGCACCGTGTGGACCGTACGACTGTCGTCCGGGCCACCGCTGAGCGAGCGGGGCGAAACGGCGGAGGCGGACTGCGAGGTGACCGGTCCGGCCGCGCGGCTCTACCTCTCGCTGTGGAACAGGCTGCCGCTGCCCGGCGTCACGGGCGACGAGTCGGTGGCGGCGCTGTGGCGGGAGAACTCCGCCGTGACGTGGAGATAGGGGCCGCTGTCACCCTCCCCAAAGCACCGGGCCCTCCACACGCACCGTACCCTCAGCCCGCCCCGCCCCCTGCGAGCATCCGCGCGAGCACCTCGCGCTGAACGGGCAGGACGCGCCCGTGCAGTTCGCGCCCCTTGTCCGTGAGGCAGACCCGTACGCCCCGCCGGTCCTCCGCGCACATTCCGCGCGTGACGAGGCCGTCCCTCTCCAGGCGGGCGACGAGCCGCGACAGGGCGCTCTGGCTGAGGTGGACGCGTTCGGCTATCCCCTGGACGCGGAAGGAGGCGCCGTCGCCCCCGGAGGTGGCGGAGGCCAGGAGGTCCAGCACCTCGAAGTCGCTCGCCCCGAGGCCGTGCCGGTGCAGCGCCCGGTCGAGCTCGCACAGGGTGCGCGCGTGCACCGCGAGGAGGTCGCGCCAACGGTCCACGAGCACCTGCTCGGACTTCTTCGCCGCCGCCATGGCCGCACCGTAGCAAAGCCCGGGATTCATTGCACGTGAATTAAATGCATTTGCATTTCATGCATACGCATGTACGGTCTCCGTCATGACCTCTCCGCTCAACACCTCCACGGCCCCGTCCCCGGCGGTTCGTTGGACTCCCCGGCTGTGGGGGACCCTGCTGGTGCTCTGCGCCGCGATGTTCCTGGACGCGCTGGACGTGTCGATGGTCGGCGTCGCCCTGCCGTCCATCGGCTCCGAACTCGACCTGACCACCTCGACCCTCCAGTGGGTCGTCAGCGGCTACATCCTGGGCTACGGCGGACTGCTCCTCCTCGGCGGACGCACCGCCGACCTGCTGGGCCGCCGCCAGGTCTTCCTGGTCGCCCTGGGCATCTTCGCGCTCGCGTCCCTGCACGGCGGGCTCGTCGACTCGGGTCCGCTGCTCATCGCCAGCCGCTTCATCAAGGGCCTGAGCGCCGCGTTCACGGCGCCCGCGGGCCTGTCGATCATCACCACGACGTTCCCCGAGGGCCCGCTGCGCAACCGCGCCCTGTCGATCTACACCACCTGCGCCGCCACCGGCTTCTCCATGGGCCTGGTCCTCTCCGGCCTGCTCACGGAGGCCAGTTGGCGCCTGACCATGCTGCTGCCCGCGCCGATCGCGATCGTCGCCCTGATCGCGGGCCTGAAGCTGCTGCCGCGCAGCGAACGCGAGAAGGACCACAACGGCTACGACATCCCGGGGGCCGTCCTGGGCACGGCGTCGATGCTCCTGCTCGTCTTCACCGTCGTCCAGGCACCGGAGACCGGCTGGGCCTCGGCCCGCACCCTGCTGTCCTTCCTCGCCGCCGCCGTGCTGCTCACGGTCTTCGTGTTCGTCGAGCGGCGTTCGGCGGGCCCGCTGATCCGGCTCGGGGTGCTGCGCTCCGGCCACCAGATCCGGGCCCAGCTCGGCGCGATGGCCTTCTTCGGCAGTTACGTCGGCTTCCAGTTCCTGGTCACGCTGTACATGCAGTCACTGCTCGGCTGGTCGGCGCTGCACACGGCGCTGGCGTTCCTGCCCGCGGGCGCGCTGGTGGCGCTGTCCTCGACGAAGGTGGGCTCCATCGTCGACCGTTACGGCACCCAGCGGCTGATCGCGGTGGGCTTCGCGCTGATGGTCGCCGGGTACGCGCTGTTCCTGCGCGTCGACCTCGACCCGGTGTACGCGGTGGTGATCCTGCCGAGCATGCTGCTGATCGGCGCGGCCTGCGCCCTGGTCTTCCCCTCGCTCAACATCCAGGCCACGAACGGCGTGGACGACCACGAGCAGGGCATGGTCTCGGGGCTGCTCAACACCTCGGTGCAGGTGGGAGGCGCGATCTTCCTGGCCGTCGTCACCGCGGTGGTGACCGCGAACGCCCCCGAGGGCTCCTCGCCGCAGGCCGTCCTCGACAGCTACCGGCCCGGTCTGATCGTGGTCACGGGAATCGCCGTCGCCGGGCTGGTGATCACGCTCACCGGGCTGAGCAGCACCCGCCGCCCCAAGCGGTCGGTCGTGGTCACCAAGTCCACCCCGCGGGAGGCAGAGCGCGTACCCGTACGCGACTAGGGGGACGCCTCCCGGACCGTGCGCCCGGCGGGGCAGTTCTTGCTCCGCCCGGCGCCCCCCCGGGGCAAAGGGGGGGTGGGGGGCGTAGGGGGGCGGCGCGCGCCCGCGCCCCGGGGCGCGGGGAC
>NZ_JBEYXP010000076.1:0-50114 GCF_040704615.1 Streptomyces sp. NPDC046862
GCCGGGGACGAGCCGTCCGGCGCCCTCCGACGGCGAACCGCTCGCAGCACCCGGCGCGGGCCCCCCCCCCCCCCCCCCCCCCCCCCCCCCGGGGGGGGGGGGGGCCCCCCCCCCCGGGACAGGATGGGACGGGTAGGGGCGGCGGGGGCGACAATCCCTCCACCCCACCCCACCCCACCTCACCCCAACGCACCCACCTCGCACCAACACACCGCACCGCACCACCCCCCGAAGGGACCCCATGCGCACCGCCCGCTTCACCCTTGACCCCGCCTTCAGCATCGGCAAGGTCGACCCCCGCCTGTTCGGATCCTTCGTCGAGCACCTCGGCCGCTGCGTCTACACCGGCATCTTCGAACCGGACCACCCCACCGCCGACGCCGAAGGCATCCGCACCGACGTCCTGGACCTCGTCCGCGAACTGGGCGTCACCACCATCCGCTACCCCGGCGGCAACTTCGTCTCCGGCTACAAGTGGGAGGACTCGGTCGGCCCGGTGGAGGACCGCCCCCGCCGCCTCGACCTCGCCTGGCGCTCCACGGAGACGAACCACTTCGGGCTCTCGGAGTACGTCGACTTCCTCCGCAAGCTCGGCCCCCAGGCCGAGCCCATGATGGCCCTCAACCTCGGCACCAGAGGCGTCGCCGAGGCCCTGGAACTCCAGGAGTACGCCAACCACCCCGCCGGCACGGCCCTGTCGGACCTCCGCGTCACCCACGGCGACAAGGACCCCTTCGGCATCAAGCTGTGGTGCCTGGGCAACGAGATGGACGGCCCCTGGCAGACGGGCCACAAGACCGCCGCCGAATACGGCCGCCTCGCCGCCGAGACCGCCCGCGCCATGCGCCAGATCGACCCCACCGTCGAACTCGTCGCCTGCGGCTCCTCCAGCCAGTCCATGCCCACCTTCGCCGAGTGGGAGGCGACGGTCCTGGCGGAGACGTACGACCTCGTCGACTACGTCTCGCTGCACGCCTACTACCAGCCCGAGGACGGCGACGTCGACTCCTTCCTCGCCTCCGCCGTCGACATGGAGTCCTTCATCGAGAACGTGGTCGCCACCTGTGACCACGTGGGCGCCAGGCTGAAGTCCACGAAGAAGATCAACCTCTCCTTCGACGAGTGGAACGTCTGGTACATCTCGGAGTGGCACGCGATCGAGAACTCCGGCGCGCGAGACTGGGCGGAGGCCCCGCGCCTGCTGGAGGACAACTACAGCGTCATGGACGCGGTCGTCTTCGGCTCGCTCCTCATCGCGCTGCTCCGGCACGCCGACCGGGTCACCGTCGCCTGCCTCGCCCAGCTCGTCAACGTGATCGCGCCGATCATGACCGAGCCGGGCGGCCCGGCCTGGCGGCAGACGACGTTCTTCCCGTTCGCGCAGGCCTCCCGGTACGGGCGCGGGCAGGTCCTCGACGTACGGGTCGACTCACCGACGTACGAGACGAAGAAGTACGGCGAGGCGGACCTGCTGCACGCCACGGCCGTACGGGCCGAGGACGGCTCGGTCACCGTCTTCGCCGTCAACCGCGACCGCGCCGAGTCCCTCCCGCTCGAGGTCGCCCTGAGCGGGCTGGAGCTGACCGACGTCGTCGAGCACAGCGTGCTCGCGGACGCCGACCCCGACGCCCGCAACACCCTCGACGCCCCGGAGCGCGTCACCCCGCACACCGTGGAGGGCACGACCCTCCGGGACGGCACGCTGAACGCCGTCCTGGAGCCGCTGTCGTGGAACGTGATCCGGCTGCGCTAGCCGCACACCGACCGGGGGAGCGCCCGTGGCCCGCGGGTCACGGGCGCTCCCCACAGGATCGTTACCGCGTGCTCAGGCTTTCCTCAGTTTCGTCCCCTATCGTCGGCCCGGCCGTCAATCCCTACTTAACCGGTCGGAAAACCAGGGAAGACGGGAGACGGCAGACGCCAGACGGCAGGCGCCAGACGGCAGAGGGCAGACGGAAGACAGGAGACGGACGAACATGCGGACGCTGGTACTGCTCGCGCTCGCGGGCCTCGGCGCCCAGCTCGTGGACGGCAGCCTGGGCATGGCCTACGGCGTGACCTCCACGACCCTGCTGCTCGCGATGGGCACCAACCCGGCCGCGGCCTCGGCCACGGTCCACCTCGCCGAGATCGGCACCACGCTGATGTCGGGCGCCGCGCACTGGCGGTTCGGCAACGTGGACTGGAAGGTCGTCGCGAAGATCGGTGTGCCGGGGGCGGTCGGCGCGTTCCTGGGCGCGACGGTGCTGTCCTCCCTGGCCACCGGGGTCGCCGAGCCGGTCATGTCGCTGATCCTGCTGGGGCTCGGGCTGTACGTCATGTCCCGCTTCACCTTCCGCGGTCTGCCCAAGGGCCAGCTGGGCAAGCCGCTGCGCAAGCGGTTCCTGTCACCGCTCGGCCTGGTCGCCGGGTTCCTGGACGCGACGGGCGGGGGCGGCTGGGGCCCGGTGGGTACGCCGGCCCTGCTCGCCAGCGGGCGGATGGAGCCGCGCAAGGTGATCGGCTCCATCGACACGAGTGAGTTCCTGGTCGCGATCGCCGCCAGCCTCGGCTTCCTGTTCTCGCTCGGCTCCCAGGGGATCGACTTCCTGTGGGTGCTGGCGTTCCTGCTGGGCGGGCTGGTCGCCGCGCCGGTCGCGGCGTGGCTCGTGCGGTTGGTGCCGCCGCGGGTGCTTGGTTCCGCGGTCGGCGGGATCATCGTCGTCACCAACGTCCGTACGCTGCTGAAGAGCGACTGGATCGGGGCCACGGGTGCGGTGAGCTCCGCTGTCTACGTGCTCTTGTACGTGCTGTGGGGTGCCGCTGTGGCGTACTCGGTGCGGGCGTACCGGAGGGAGAGGGCCGCGGAGCCTGTGGCCGAGGAGCCGCAGACCGTGGGGGCGTGAGCGGTTTGAACGGCGTCTGCGGGCCCGTCGTGGCTTGTCGCGCCGCGCGGCGGAGCCGCATATCGTCACAGCCCCGCGCCCCTGAAAAACATGGGGCGCGGGGAACCGCGCGACAAGCGCCCCCACCGGCACGCAGATCCACCTCTGCCAGCGGAGCGCTTACGCGCTGTCGACGCCCACGGTCAGCGTCGCCTTGTAGCCGTCCGAGACGCCGGAGCCCAGCGCGGTGAGCGTGAGCAGGCCGCTGGAGGCGCCTCCGTCGTCGTAGACGCTGTCGTCGGCGAGGGCCGTCTCGGGGGTGGTGTTGGCCGAGTACGGGGAGGTCGCCTGGATCTCCTCGTTGATGTCGGGGTCGAAGAACAGCTGGCCGGTGTGGATGATCTCGCCGCCGGTGTACGAGTCGTCGGTGAGCGTGACGTCGGTGTGCACCCGCATGTGGACGTGGACGGCGCGCGAGACGTAGTGCCCGGGCCAGATCGAGGTGATGCTGCACTGGCCGTTCTCGTCGGTCATCCGTCCGCCGCGCAGGAACGTGCCGTTGTCCTCCTCCTCGTGGCCGTTGCCGCCCACGAAGCCGGAGTACTCGCCGAGGTGGTCGCAGTGCCAGATCTCCACGAGCGCGTCCGCGAGCGGGGCGCAGTCGTTCGCGACGTCGACGACCGTGAAGGTGTACTGGACCTCGAAGCCCTCCTTGTCCTCGCGGATGTCCTCGCGGACGAGAGCGCCTTCGAGGGAGTACGGGCCCTCGGTGACCTCGGCGTTCAGGACGCACACGTCGGCGGTGGTGGACGAGGAGTCCGTGGAGCCCGCGGCGGACTCCGACGCCGTGGACGCCTTGGTCGTCGCCGTCCCGGTGGTCGGGTTGGCGGCGGCGAGTCCGGCCGCCGCGAGTCCGCCCGCGACGGCGACGCTGCCGCCGCCGATCAGGACGCGTCGCCGCTGGACGCTCTTGTCCAGACGGTGGCGGCCGGACTGGTTCTCGTTGGTGGTGTTCTCTGTCATGCCCAGCGAAGTTAGGCAGGCATCTGAGGAAATCCTTAACACGGGACTGTGCGTACGCTGGGGATGTAAGTCCCAACCGCTCGTGTTTCCATGGGAGTTGGGACACTCTTCGCGCCTCGGCCCTGCATCCGATGGTCAGTGCAGGCGCATCGCCAGTGTGACCGCGGCCCCCGTCGCGCCCGCCGCGATGGTGAGGCGGTCGGTGACCAGGTGGGCGAGCCAGAGGCCGCGGCCGGAGCGGGTGTCGTCCAGGCCGGGGAGGAGCTCGGGGATGGCGGGCGTGAAACCGGGGCCGTTGTCGGTGATCCGGCACTCCAGCTCGTCGGCCAGACGGCGCAGTTCGAGATGGCCGCGCCCGCCCGCGTGCTCGACGGCGTTGTCGGCGATCTCGCTGATGGCCAGGGTGAACTCGCCCAGGCGTACTCCGGCGAGGCCCTCGGCGGCCGCCGTGTCCTCCACCAGGGCGCGCAGTACCGACAGGTTCGCTCCTGTGAAGTGCCGTTTCAACAGGACCGTCTCGGAGTCGTCAAGGCCGCTCAGCCGCATATATCCACGCTAGCCGCGGTGGGGGGATTCATGCGTGAAGGACTGCCTGGGGGCGGATACCGGTCGGAGTTGTACGTTCGCGATCGCGGAATGACTACTTCCGGTCGATGGTCGTTGCTCGCCTTGCCCCTCTTCCCGCCGACTCGCGACAAGCTGAAGTGGGCGAACGGGGCGAACGGGGCGACGGACAGCGGCGGGACAGCAGGCATCCGGTCAACGCGGCGGCGAGGCCGGCCAGCCCGGCCGCCGCGAAGCCGCCCGCCGGTACGGAGACGTCGATCGCCACCCCGACGATCGGGGATCCGAGGGCGAAACCCGCACTCTGCGCCGAGGATTGCAGACCCGTCGCCTCACCCCGCACCCCGGCCGGCGCC
The DNA here is from genome assembly GCF_040704615.1 of Streptomyces sp. NPDC046862. Lineage (NCBI taxonomy): Bacteria > Bacillati > Actinomycetota > Actinomycetes > Kitasatosporales > Streptomycetaceae > Streptomyces > Streptomyces sp. NPDC046862. The sequence continues at coordinate 4,808 of NZ_JBEYXP010000076.1, forward strand.
AGTCGGCTCACCGCGTCGGCCACCGCGGAAAGGGTCGGCGCGGCGAGGAACCCGGTGCCGACAACGGCCACGCACAACCAGGGCCAGTCGTGGGCAAGCCCCGCGGGAATCGTCACGAGCCCGAGCAAGCCGAGCAGCAACCACGTGGGCAGCGACCGGGACAGCGCGCCGTAGATCAGCCCGCCGGTGACAGAGGCCACGCCGAGTACGGCCACGACCACGGCGGCCCAGGACACCTGACCTGCTTCTTCGAGCGTGGCGACGATGGCGAGGTCGACGCCGCTGAGCAGCACCGTGGTACCGAACGCCATCGTCAGTGCGGCAATCATGGCGACGCCCAGCCACTGCCGTCGCGGGGGCCGTCCGGCCGCGCCCGCATCCGTCTCGCCCTCGGCACGCAGTGGCGGGTTGAGCAAGGCGATCCCGGTTCCGCCGGCCACGATCGCGGCGCCGAGCCCCCACACCACCGCACCGGGGGACACCTTCGTGGCGCACAGGATCACGACCGCCGGGCCCACCATGTACGACAGTTCGCCCTGCACCGACTCCAGCGCGAACGCGGCCCGGCGCTGTTCCGCCGTCGTCATCGAGGCGATCGCCTGCCTGGTCACCGGCTGGGCCGGCACCATCAGCAGACCCGCCGCGAAGGCGGCACCCAGTAGGGCCCCGTACGGCAGCACCGGCACGCTCAGCCAGAACACGACCTGCACCACGACAGTCACCAGCAGCACCGTACGCAGGCCCCGCCGGTCGATCATGCGGCCGAGCAGCGGTCCGCCCAGCGCCAGCCCGGTGGTCAGAGCCGCCGCGACACCGCCGGCTGCCGCATAGCTCATCTGCAGGTCCAGCACGACATACATCGTCAGCGCCATCACGTCAGCCGTGATCGCGGTACGGGCGAGAAAGGAAACAGCCAACAGCGGTGCCATCCCTGGCACGGCGAGTATCTGCCGGTATCCGGTCACTTGCGTGACGCTAGATCCTCCGTCACGTCATAGGTAGTGGTTCATTTTCTGGGGCAGACATAATGGATCGTTATGGCCAGGGATCTTGAGACCGCGTTGCTGCGGTCCTTCGTCGCCGTCGTGCGGGCGGGCAGCATCAGCCGCGCCGCGACCGCGCTGGGACATACCCAGCCCGCGCTCAGCCAGCAGATGCGCAAGCTCGAGAGGGCCGTCGGCCGTCCGCTGCTCCACCGATCACCGTCCGGCGTCTCGCTGACCCGGGCGGGTGAGGAACTCCTGCCGTACGCCGAACGTATTCTCTCGCTCGCCGCACAGGCGCTCACCGAAACCGGGCGCGTGCTGACCGGCCGCTGCGGTGTCGGGTTGCTCGAAGATCTCGCCGCGTCCCAGCTTCCGCAGGCCCTCGCCGACCTCGCCCGGCTGCACCCCGGCGCGACCCTGGAGGTGCTCAGCATGTCCAACGCCGAGATGCGGGAGGCCTACGACACCGGCCGCGTCCAACTCGTGCTCAACGAAGTGGCGGCCGTACCCGGACCGCCGCGCTGGACGGTACGCCGCCCGCTGGTCTGGGCGACCGGCCAGGGTGTGGACGTGGCCGCCGATCCGCTGCCGGTGGTGCTGTTCTCGAACACGTGCTCCTGGCGTACGTCGGTGCTGGAAACGCTGGAACGTGCCGATCGGCCCTGGCGGGTGACGTTCGAAAGCAACAGCCTGGTCGGTGTGCTCGCCGCGGTACGGGCCGGGCTCGGCGTCGCGGCGCTCATGCCCACGAACCTTGAGCCGGCCATGGCCTGCCACGAGGACGCCCTGCCCACTCTGCCGGACGTCGAGTTCGGCCTCGCACGGCACCCACGGTCCGAGGGCGATCCGCTGATCGATGCCGTGGAGACCGCGCTACGACGCATGATCTGAGTTTCCCGGCTGGCCGGCGCCGCGGGGCGGACCGAGACGTCGTACTCGGGCCACCCCACGGCGAGGTGCGGCAGGGGGTGCGCGTCAGCTCGTCTCGACGCCCACCGTCAGCGTGCCCGCGTAGCCCGCCGTCGGCGAACTGCCCAGCGCCGTCAGCGTGAGCAGGCCGGACGCGGCGCCTCCGTCGTCGTAGATGCCGTCCTGGGCGAGTGTGGTGCGGGGGACCGTGTTGGCCGAGTACGGGGAGAGGGCCCCGACTCTGGCTGTGATCGTCTCGTCGAAGAAGAGCTGGCCGGTGTGGAGCTCCTGGCCGCCCTCGAACGAGCCGTCCGGGGTGAGCGTGACATCGGTGTGCACCTTGAGGTGGATGTGCACGCACCGTCCCCGGTACCAGCCGGGGTAGACCGAGGTGATCCGGGCGACACCGTCCGAGCCCGTCAGCACGCCCCCGCGCAGGAACGTGCCGTTGTCCGGCTCGTTGTGGCCGTTGTTGCCGACGAACCCGGAGTACTCACCGAGGGCGTCGCAGTGCCAGATCTCCACCAGGGCGTCCGGAAGCGGGGCGCAGGTGTCGTCGTCGACCACGGTGAGGGTGAGCTGGAGCGGGAAGCCGGTCTTGTCCTCGCTGATGTCGGAGCGGACGTACTGTCCGTCGAGGTAGTAGGGACCTTCGGTCATCTCCTTGGTGAGGGTGCAGACGGCCGCGGCGGCCACGGGGGCCGTGTCGGCCGTGCCGGCCGTCGCGGAGGTGGGGGTGGCGGGCGCGGCGGCGCTCACGGCGAGTGTGGCGGCAGTGGCGCCCGAGGCGATCAGAACGGTGCGGCGCCCGATGGGGGGAGTTGCCTGTTTGTCTGTCATGAGCACGGCAACGTAGGGGCGTGAGCTGTCGATGAGCTGTGTGTTGGGCAAAGTGACGGAACGTCAAGCCGCTTACCGGCCGGGCCGCACCGTGGGTGCCCTCAACGGGCGGCCGACCAGCTGATTCCGGCCGCCACCGGCAGGTGGTCGCTGCCGGTGGCCGGCAGCACCCACGAGCTCTGCGGCTCCACGCCGCGCACCAGGATCTGGTCGATCCGCGCCACCGGGAACTTCGCCGGCCAGCTGAAGCCGAAGCCGTCCCCGGCCGCGTCCTGGACCGAGTGCAGCCGCGAGGTGATTCCGGCGAGCGCGCGGTCGTCCATGGTGCCGTTCAGGTCGCCGAGCAGCACCACCCGCTCGTTCTTCTCGGCGGCGATGGCCTCGCCGAGAGCCCGCGCGTTTCTGTCCCGGCTGTCCGTCCAGAAGCCCGTCCTGGGAGTCAACCGTACGGACCCCAGGTGCGCCACGTACACGGCGAGGGGCCCGCGGTCGGTGGCCACGGTGGTGCGCAGCGCCCGGTTGTAGGCCAGTTTGACGGCGGCCGGCTTGGCGGCCCCCAGCGGCCCGGCGTCCATCTCGGTGTCGACCGGCCGGGTGTCCGACAGCGGCAGCTTGCTCCACAGCCCGACCGTGCCCTGCACCGTGTGGTACGGGTACGCCTTCGCCAGCTCCTTCTCGTACGTGCCCCCGGCCTGCGGGGTCAGCTCCTCCAGCGCCAGCACGTTCGCACCGGAGGCGGCCAGGTCGCGCGCGGTGCCGACCGGATCGGGGTTGTCGGCGCCGACGTTGTGGCTGACCACGGTGAGGTCGCTGCCCGGGTGGGACTTGTCGCCGAGCAGCCCGCCGAAGAGGTTCAGCCACACCGTGACCGGCAGCAGCAGCGCGGCCACCGCGGAGACGGAGCGCCGCCACAGCGCCCCGGCCAGCAGTACCGGGACGAGCAGGCCGAGCCACGGCAGGAGGGTCTCCACCAGGCTGCCGAGGTTCCCGATCCGGTTCGGGATCTTCGCGTGCAGCAGCATGAGCAGGCCGAGCAGCAGCGCCGACGACGCGAGCACCGGGCCGCGCTTCCAGGGCCCGGGCCGGGAGCCGATGAGGATCGCCCGGCGGATGCCGGCGCGCAAGGTACGGGCGCCGGAGTCGGTATCCCGGCTGGTACCCGTGGGTCGGGCGCCGGAGTCGGTATCCCGGCCGGTACTCGCGGGCCGGGCGCCGGAGTCGGTATCCCGGCCGTCGGCGCCGCCCTGTCCGGTCTCCGCTGCGTCCACCTTGTCCACCTGCGCCATCCTCTGTCCTCGCTCACTGCCTCGCTCACTCCCGGTCACCGCTGCATCCTCGGGTCCTGGGTGGGGTCGGCATACATGCGCGGGCAACGACGGTCGATCGCTTCGGGGCGCAGTTCGTAGTGCCAGGGTTCGTTGCGGTAGATCTGGCACAGCCCGTACTCGGCACCGTGTTCGGACAGCCACGCGGTGGCGTTGGTGTGCCCGATGTCGATCGCGTCCCCCGACACGTGAGGAGACGTGTCCGCTGTGGCCACCCATCGGGCAGCCTCGTCTTTGGACCCGTATTCGGAGACCGCCTCGCGAAGCAGCTCATTCTGGTATTCCGGGGAACGCCAGCCGCTGTTGACGTAGAACTGGACGCCGTCGTCAGCGGCATCCGTCGCCGCCTCGCGCAGGGCCCGGAGCAGATCGTGGTCGAGGTCGGCCACGGCGGGATACCCGTCATCAAACACTGACACCCCGTCAGGGACGGCGCCGTCAGCCTCGCCGAGCCCACCACGGGGGGCACTGCGAGGAGTATTCGAGGGTGAGGGGGCCGAGGAGGCCAGTGGTGCTGCCGGGGAGGACGAGGAATTCCGCGAATGGTAGCCGAGGGCTGCGGTGATCACTGCTATGACGACTATCAGGCCGACGACAGGTAACCAACGAATCCGTCGGGCCGTTGTCCGTGCTGATGGTGGGATTCGAGTCATACCGCCAGTCAAGGCAGCGCGGTGTTGCCGGCCCGTATGTGGTTTTCGATATGCCGACGATATGCGAGGGCTCGTAGCCTCGAGAGCATGCGTGTGTTGATTGTCGAGGACGAGCCCTATCTGGCAGAAGCCATCCGCGATGGCCTGCGCCTGGAAGCGATCGCGGCCGACATCGCGGGTGACGGCGACACCGCTCTGGAACTGCTGGGCATCAACACCTACGACATCGCCGTCCTCGACCGCGACATCCCCGGACCGTCCGGTGACGAGATCGCCAAACGCATCGTCGCCTCCGGCAGCGGCATGCCCATCCTCATGCTCACCGCGGCCGACCGTCTCGACGACAAGGCCTCCGGGTTCGAACTCGGCGCCGACGACTACCTCACGAAACCCTTCGAACTCCGGGAACTCGCGCTCAGGCTCAGAGCACTCGACCGCAGACGCGCCCACAACAGGCCTCCCGTGCGGGAGATCGCGGGCCTGCGCCTCGACCCGTTCCGCAGAGAGGTCTACCGGGACGGCCGCTACGTCGCGCTGACCCGGAAGCAGTTCGCCGTGCTCGATGTCCTCGTCGCCGCCGAAGGCGGTGTCGTCAGCGCTGAGGAGTTGCTGGAGCGGGCGTGGGACGAGAACGCCGACCCGTTCACCAACGCCGTGCGCATCACCGTCTCGGCACTGCGCAAGCGTCTCGGTGAACCCTGGATCATCGCGACCGCGCCGGGCGTCGGCTACCGCATCGACACAGCACCTGTCAGCGGGCATGGGGCTGGTGACCGTGGATAGGTCACCCGGCTTGAGCGTCCGCCTCAAGCTCACCCTCAGTTATGCCGGATTCCTCATGCTCGCGGGTGTCTTCCTGCTCGTCGCCGTGGGAGTGTTCCTCCTGCGACAGGGATGGTTGCAAACCAACGAGTCGGGGGCGGTGCGAGTAACTCCGGGCACCCTCTTCGTGCGCGGTTTCGCCCCGACGGCAGCCGCGGTAATGGTGTTCCTGCTGGTATTCGGCCTCCTGGGAGGATGGATCCTCGCGGGACGCATGCTCGCACCCCTGGACCGAATCACCCACGCCACCCGCACGGCCGCGGCCGGATCGCTGTCCCACCGGATCCATCTCCCGGGCCGCAAGGACGAGTTCCGCGAACTCGCCGACGCCTTCGACGGGATGCTCGCGCAGCTCGAAGCACACGTCGCCGAGCAGCGGAGATTCGCAGCCAACGCATCTCACGAGTTGCGCACCCCGCTGGCGATCTCGAAGGCGCTTCTCGATGTGGCCCGCACCGATCCGGACCACGACACCGGCGAACTCGTCGACCGCCTCCACGCGGTCAACACCCGGGCGATCGACCTCACCGAGGCACTGCTCCTGGTCAGCCGCGCCGAGCAGCGGTCCTTCACCCGAGAACGCGTCGACCTGTCCCTCATGGCGGAAGAAGCCACCGAAACCCTCCTTCCTCTCGCGGAAAAGCACGGCGTCACCATCGAGACCCACGGTGACATCGCCCCCACGACCGGGTCGCAAACGCTCCTGCTGCAGCTGACCATGAACCTCGTGCACAACGCGATCGTCCACAACCTGCCTGGAGAGGGCACCGTGTGGGTGAACACCGGCGTCGGTCCCAGGACTGTGGTGCTCACGGTCGAAAACACCGGCGAAAAGTTCACCCCGCAGCTGGCCTCGACACTCACCGAACCCTTCCGGCGCGGCACCGAACGCATACACACCGACCACGCCGGCGTCGGCCTCGGCCTGGCCATCGTCAAGACCATCACTCAGGCACACGACGGAACGCTCACGCTCACTCCGCGCCCTGCCGGGGGGATCCACATCACTGTGGAACTGCCCGCGATATCACGGAACTGGTCCCGGTGATGTGAAAGTTCAGCCCTGATGTGTAATGAGCCTGCCAAGATGCTGTGGCGCATTGAGACATCGGGACACCGACCGCGTCCCGGGAACTACACCGAGTTGCTGGGATGTCGGGGGGACGACCGCCGGGGCTCGCGGAAAACAGGGGGGCACCATGGCCCAGTACGGCGACGTCGAACGGTTCGCTTCATGGCTGCGGATGCTGAGGGAGAGAGCCGGGCACAGCTACGAGGCACTCGCCCAGAAGACCGGTATCAGCCGCTCCAGCCTTCATCGTTACTGCGCGGGCACTTCCGTCCCGCCGGACTACGGCGTGGCCCACCGCATCGCCACGGTCTGCGGGGCCACCCCCGCGGAGTTGCGCGAACTGCACCGCCTCTGGGCCCTGGCGGACGCCGAGCGGGGTCCGCGCGCCTCTCCGGAGGAAGGGCGGCAACCCGCACCGGAGGAACAGCCGCAGCCCTCGCCGGAGGCAGCGAAGGCAGCGAAGGCAACGAGCCGGGGCACCGGGGAGGAGCTCGCGGCCGGGGCCCCCGAGTCGTCGGAATCCGGGGCCCGGCACCCGGAGGCCCCGGAGACAGTGGAGGCCCCGGAGACAGTGGAGGCGCCCCGGGAGGCGGGGCCGCGGTCGTCGTCGGTGACCGGGCGGAGTGGTGGGTGACCGGGCCCCGTCCCCCGGCGGGGCCCGGCGGCCACGGGGGTCAGTTGCAGAAGCCGCCGGCCCAAGCGGCGAACCGCTTGAACGCTGCCTGGGTCTGCGGTCCGGCCTGCCCGTCGATGCCGCCCTCGTAGCCATGGCTGGACTTCAGATAGCGCTGCAGCGCCGAAACCGTGCCGCTGCCGACGACTCCGTCGATCTGGCCGGTGTAGCCGTAGTGCGCCTTGAGGAAGCGCTGCATCGCCTTCCAGCTGTTGGTGCCCAGCTGACCGTCGAGGTAGTCGTTGTAGTCCCAGTACACAACCAGCCAGCACTGGACGTTCTTGGCTTGCGCGGTGCTCAGGCCGAGGTTGACCGTCGCGAGCGGGGCAACTGTTCTGGTGCTCGCCGCCGGCTTCGAGGCCGGCGCGGACGCCGCGAAGCTCGCGCTCGCACCCGCCAGGCTCGCGGCGGCGATCCCGACGACTGCCGTGACACTGACGAGTGACCTTGTCAAAACGCTCGGTCGCATTCAATTCCCCTTTTCGGCGGTGGTCCCGCTGTCGCGGTGGTGCTGCTGATGCCGGACCGACGCTGGCAGGGCGCACCGGCCACCGGCAAGGAAACGCGTCCCAGTGGGATGGCCGAGACGGCATGAGCCGCTTGACCTGGGCGTTTCACAGCACGCTGGGACGGGAGTGGGACGGGAGTGGGGTGGGGAGGGCAAAACACATGCGGCTGACGCGAGTTGCCCGTGTGGGAACCGTTGACGCGCAAGCGCTTCGATTCTACGTTTCGGGCACACGGCTGTCCGACCGAACGGCCGCTGTTCGGTATTCCGTACGGTCGTGCTGGGTAATCCTCCCCCCCACTTCCAGGAGGTTCCGTATGAGCCGCACCTCCCGAAGAACCGCTCTCCTCGCCGTCCCCGCGGCCGTCCTGCTCGCCCTCGTCCCCGGTACGGCGAACGCGTACCCGAACCCCGGGCGCGTCACCGGCTCGACGGTCGTCCACGACCCGACGATGATCCGCACCTCGTCGGGCCAGTACCTGCTGTACGCCACCGGCGGCGGCCTCGCCAACAAGACGTCCACCGACCGCGTCGCCTTCAGCGCCGGCGCCGACGCCTTCCGCACGAAACCGGGCTGGTGGTCCACCTACTCCTCCGTACCGGAGGCGTGGGCGCCGGACGTCTCGTACCACGGCGGCAAGTACCTGATGTACTACTCGGTCTCGTCCTTCGGCTCGCAGAACTCGGCCATCGGGCTGGCCGGCTCGACCACCGGACAGCCGGGCAGCTGGACCGACTACGGCATCGTCTACACGTCCAGCTCCGCCACCGACTACAACGCCATCGACCCCAACCTCTTCGTCGACGACGACGGCAAGTGGTGGCTGTCCTTCGGCAGTTGGTGGTCCGGCATCAAGATGATCCAGATCAATCCGTCGACGGGCAAGCAGCTTTCGTCCAACACCACGCGCTACTCGCTGGCGTCCCGCCCGACCGGCACCAAGGCCGTCGAGGCCCCGTTCGTCGTCAAGCGCAACGGCTACTACTACCTCTTCGCCTCGTACGACACCTGCTGCGCCGGCACCAGCTCCACCTACAAGGTCAAGGTCGGCCGCGCCACCAGCGTCACCGGGCCCTACCGCGACCGGAACGGCGTCGCGATGACGAACAACGGCGGCACACCCGTGCTGGAGTCGCACGGCAGCGTCATCGGACCCGGCGGCCAGTCGATCCTGGGCGACGTCGACGGCGACCTGATCGTCTACCACTACTACGACGGCGACGACAACGGCACGCCCAAGCTCGGCATCAACCTCCTGAACTGGAGCAGCGGATGGCCCGTCGCCTACTGACCCTGCTGGCCGCGCTGCTCCTCGCCCTCACCCTGGGCCAGCCCTCGGCGAGCGCGGCCTCGTTCACCAACCCCGTGAAGTCGGTGAAGGGCGCCGACCCCTGGATCTCGTACCACGACGGCAACTACTACCTGGTGACGACGAGTTGGACCGACGTCATTACCATGCGCAAGTCACCCACCCTGGCCGGGCTGTCCACCGCGCCCAGCGTCCAGGTGTGGAAGGGCGACGCCGCGTCGCGCTGCTGCAACATCTGGGCGCCGGAGCTGCACTTCCTGAACGGCCGCTGGTACCTGTACTACGTGGCCGGGCAGAACATCTCCGACTACAACCCCACCCAGCGCAGCCACGTCCTGGAGAGCGCGGGATCCGACCCCATGGGGCCGTACACGTACAAGGGGCAGCTGAACTCGGCCTGGATGCTGGACCCCAGCGTGCTCAGCGTGAACGGCAGGCTGTACATGCTGGGCAGTGCGAGCGGCGGGACACAGAACCTCGTCATCGCCCCCATGTCCAACCCGTACACGGTCAGCGGCTCGTACTCGACGATCTCGACGCCGACGTATGACTGGGAACGGCAGGGCGGCACCGTCAACGAGGGTCCTGAGGTGCTGCAACGGAACGGCCGGACGTTCCTGATCTACTCGGCGAGCGGGTGCTGGACGCCGGACTACAAGCTCGGGCAGCTGGAGCTCACGGGGTCGAATCCGCTGTCCGCGGCGTCGTGGACGAAGAAGTCCACGCCCGTCTTCCAGCGCAACGACTCCGCGGGTGTGTACGGGCCCGGGCACAACGGGTTCTTCACCTCGCCCGACGGCAGTGAGAGCTGGATCGTCTACCACGCCAACGACGGCGCGAGCGAGGGGTGCGACAACGGGCGGACCACCCGGGCGCAGAAGTTCACGTGGAACTCCGACGGGACACCGAACCTCGGGACGCCGGTGCGGTTGGGAACGTCGCTGCCGGGGCCTTCCGGGGAGCCGTCCAGTACGTCCACGACGTACACGGTGGTCAACCGGAACAGTGGGAAGTGCCTTGACGTGGCCGGGAGTTCGACGGCCGACGGTGCGAACGTCCAGCAGTGGACGTGCGGTGGCGGGGCCAATCAGCGATGGCGGATCGAGGATCTCGGGGACGACACGAGCCGGTTGGTGAACGTGGCGACCGGCAAGGTCCTGGACACGGCGGACTGTTCCTCGGCCGACGGGGCGGACTTGCGCCAGTGGTCCTGGCTCAACAACACGTGCCAGAGGTTCCGGTTCCTCGCGACGGACGGCGGCTACGTGCGGATCGTCAACCAGGCCACGGGGAAGGTCGCCGACGTGGCCAACTGCTCCGGTGCCGATGGGGCGGACGTGCGGCAGTGGTCGTGGCTGGCCAACGCGTGTCAGCAATGGATGCTGCGGGCCGTGTGACGAGTGCGGGTCGGTTGTGGCTGCTCGCGCCCACGCGGCGGAGCCGCACATTGATACAGCCCCGCGCCCCTGTCGGGGGCGCGGGGAACTGCGCGAACAACTCCAACGTGCCCGCAGCCGACCTACTACCTAGATCGCCCCGGCCGCAGGCCACCCCAGCGGTTCCGGCTGGCCCTCCGGGGCCGTGCGGCCGCGGACCTGGGCCGCCGTGAGGCCCTGCGCGGCGCCCATCGCGCGGCGGTTGGCGGCGGCGGCCATGCCGGGCATGCCCGTCTGGGCGACCGGCTGCAGGCCGGCGGCCGGAGCCGGGGTCATCCCCGGCATGGAGGCCACGTTCGGCATCGATGGCGTTGACGGCATCGACGGGGTCGAGGGCATCTGGGGCATCTGGGGCATCTGGGGCATCTGAGGCATCGACGCGGCGGCCGGAGCCGGAACAGGGGTCGGAGTCGGCATGGGCATGGGCGCGGGAGCCGGCGTGGGCGCCGGGGCCGGCATCGGGGCCGGAGCCGGGGCGGGGGCCGCAGTCAGGTTCGGCATTCCCATGGCCTGGGCGGCCACGCCCTGCATGCCCGAGCCGTTGGTCTCGCTCATCAGCCGGTCCACGGCCGCCGTACCCGAGCTGTAGCTGGTCCCGGTGCTCAGCTCGGGTACGGCGGCTCCCCTCCTGGACCCGTACAGCACCGACTCCAGGCCGGACACCAGGCGACGCACGTCCACCTCGGGTCGGACCACGAGCCGCAGGAAGCGACTGGATGAGCCGATCTTGTTGCCGCACTCGCGGACCAGGATCCGGTGCTCGGTGAGCAGCCGGTCCCGGACCACAGTGCCCTCGGCGCCGACGGGAAGGCGCACGAAGAGGAAGTTGCCCTGCGACGGGTAGACCGTCAGACCGGGCAGGTTGGAGAGCAGACGGGCCATCTCCAGGCGGTCCCTGCGCACCTGGTGCAGGCTCTCCATGTACTCGGCGCCGTGGTTCTTCAGCATGAACACCACGGTCTCCGCGAAGGAGTTGAGGTTCCACTTGGGCAGCATCGAGCGGACCTTCCCGGCGAGTGCCGGGTTGGCGACCATGTAGCCGAAGCGGATGCCGTGCAGACCGAAGTTCTTGCCGAGGCTGCGCAGCACGACGACGTTGGGCCGCATCACGGCGTCCTCGACGGTGCTCGGCTCGGACTCGGCGTCGGCGAACTCCAGGAACGACTCGTCGATGACGATCAGGTCCAGGTCCGCCATCGCGTCCATGAACTGCACCAGCGCGTGGCGGTGGAGGAAGCCGCCGTCGGGGTTGTTCGGGTTGCAGATGACGGCGACCTTCGTGCCGCGCTGGCGGATGAACTCGGCGTACTGCGCGAGGTCCAGGGCGAAGCCGCTCGACTCCTGGAGCGGGTACATGTCGACGCGCTTGCCGGTCTCCATCGGCTGGTCGGTCCAGCGGCCGAAGGTGGGGACGGGGATGGCGAGGGACTCGCGGACCAGCAGGTGGTCGATCCAGGTGATGAGCTCGGTCGAGCCGTTGCCCATCGCCACGCACTGCGGCGGCAGCTGGAGGAGGTTGCACAGCTCGGCCGTGATGGTGTCGGCGCTGCTCGGGTAGTACGTGATGATCTCGCGCAGCCGGCCGGCCAGGTCGTCGAACATGGCCGGGGTGGGGAAGTACGGGTTGCACGGGATGCAGAAGTCGATCGGCCCGACGCCTTCACCGCCCTCGCGCGTCAGCGCAGCCATCGACGGGCTGTGCGCTGCCGTGCTGCGGAAGAGTGAGGCGACGTTCCCGGCCATGAAACCTCCGTTGAGGACGGACCCGTTGGGGACGACCGGGCCCGACAGTTCTGGGCGGCCCGTGCGGGGGAGCACGGGCCGCCCATACATACGGTGGCTTGGGTGGCGCTGTTCAACCGCTGAGAAATCGGTAAGGACCTGTGAGCCACCTGTGGCGGTGGGTCAGCTGAACGAGTGGACCGTCGTCGAGCGGTACACCTGGCCCGGGCGCAGCGTCGTCGACGGGAACGACGGCTTGTTCGGCGAGTCCGGGAAGTGCTGCGTCTCCAGGCACACGGCGTCGCCCTGGCGGTAGATCTTCCCGTCCGTACCGACGAGCGTGCCGTCGAGGAAGTTCCCGGAGTAGAACTGCAGGCCCGGCTCGGTGGTCGCGATCTTCAGTGTGCGGCCGGACTTCGGGTCGCACAGCGTCGCGATGTGCTCCGGCTCGGCGGTTGTCCCCTTGTCGAGCACCCAGTTGTGGTCCATGCCCTTGGCGTACAGCAGCTGCTCGTTCGCCTCGCGGACATCCTCGCCGATCGTCTTGCTCCGGCGGAAGTCGAAGGGGGTGCCCTCGACCTCGGCGAGCTCACCGGTGGGGATCAAGCCCGAGTCGACGGGGGTGTAGCGGGAGGCGGCGATCTCCAGTTCGTGGTCGTGGGCCGAGCCGCTGCCCTCGCCCGCGAGGTTCCAGTAGACGTGGCTCGTGAGGTTGACGACCGTGGCCTTGTCGGTGGTGGCCTCGTAGTCGATGCGCCAGTCGCCCTGCCCGGTGAGGGTGTACGTGACCTTCATGTCGAGGGTGCCGGGGTAGCCCATCTCGCCGTCGGGGCTCGTGCGGGACAGACGCAGTCCGGCGTCGGCGCCCTCGGTGAACGGCTCGACGTCCCAGACAGCCCTGTCGAAGCCCTCGGTGCCGCCGTGCAGGCTGTTCGCGCCGTCGTTGACGGGGAGCTGGTAGCCCTTGCCGTCGAGGGTGAACCGGCCCTCGTCGACGCGGTTGCCGTACCGGCCGATCAGGGCGCCGAAGTAGGGGCTCTTGGCGACGTAGTCCTCGATGGTGGCGAAGCCCAGGGAGACGTTCGCGTACCGGCCCTCGCGGTCCGGGATCTCCAGGGACTGCACGATTCCGCCGTACGACAGGACTTTCAGACGCGTGCCGCCGTTCGCCAGCGACCAGCTGTGGATCGGGGTGCCGTCGGCGAGCTTTCCGAAGAGCTCTTTCACCGCTTCTTTCCTGTCTCTCATGGCGTACGGCGACGGACGCGGAAGGGCCCCGCCGTTCGACGGGGCCCCTCGTGACGACGCGGTTACGAACCGACCTTGCGCTTGTTCCACACGTCGAACCCGACCGCCGCCAACAGGGCCAGGCCCTTGATGACCTGCTGCCAGTCACTGCCGACGCCGAGGAGGTTCATACCGTTGTTCAGCACGCCGAGGACGAGACCACCGATGATCGCGCCGAGGACGGTGCCCACACCGCCGCTCATCGACGCGCCACCGATGAACGCCGAGGCGATCGCCTCCAGTTCGAAGTTCAGTCCCGCCTTCGGACCGGCCGCGTTCAGACGGGCGGCGACCACCAGACCCGCCAGGGCCGCGAGCACGCCCATGTTCAGGAAGACCAGGAAGGTGACCTTCTTGTCCTTCACACCGGACAGCTTCGCCGCCGGCAGGTTGCCGCCGATCGCGTAGATGTGCCGGCCGAAGACCGCGTTGCGCATGACGTAGCCGTAACCGACCACCAGGACGCCCAGGACCAGCAGGATGATCGGCGCGCCCTTGTAGCTGGCGAGCAGCATCGTGACGACGAGGGCCGCGGCGACGATGGAGACGATCTTGAGCAGGAAGAGGTTCAGCGGCACCACGTCCAGCGAGAACTCCTTCTGGCGTCCCCGGTCCCGGAACTCCTGGAGCACCACGAAGACGATCAGGACGATGCCCAGCAGGAGCGTGAGGTTGTGGTAGTTGGTGTCCGGGCCGACCTCGGGCAGGAAGCCGTTGCCCATCTTCTGCAGACCGTCGGGGAGGGGGCCGAGGGTCTGGCCCTCCAGCAGGATCTCCGTCGCGCCGCGGAAGACCAGCATTCCGGCGAGGGTGACGATGAACGACGGTATGCCGAGATACGCGATGAAGAACCCTTGCGCCGCGCCCGCCGCCGCGCCCACCAGCAGGCACAGCGCCACGGCGAGGGGCCACGACACACCGTGCTGCACCGTCAGCACGGCCGCGAACGCTCCCACGAACGCCGTCACCGAGCCGACCGACAGGTCGATGTGGCCCGCGATGATCACCAGCATCATGCCGATCGCGAGGATCAGGACATAGCTGTTCTGCAGGACCAGGTTGGAGACGTTGCGCGGCAGCAGCAGGTCTCCGTCGGTCCAGACCGCGAAGAGGGCGACGATCAGGCCGAGGGCGAGCAGCATGCCGTACTGGCGCATGTTGCGGCGCAGGCCGTTCAGCACCAGCTGCAGCAGGCCCCCGCCCGTACCCTCTCCGGTCTTGCCCGGCGGCGCCGGGGCCGGGGTCTTGGCGGTCACATCCGTGCTCATCGGGTTACCTCTTTGTCCTTCGTCATCTGGCGCATCAGCGATTCCTGCGTGGCCTCGGCCCGCGAGAACTCACCGGTCAGCCGCCCGGCGGCCATGGTGTAGATGCGGTCGCACATGCCCAGCAGCTCGGGCAGTTCGGAGGAGATGAAGACGACCGCCTTGCCCTCGGCCGCCAGTTGGTCGATGACCGTGTAGATCTCGTACTTGGCACCGACGTCGATGCCGCGCGTCGGCTCGTCCAGGATCAGCACGTCCGGACCCGCGAAGATCCACTTGCTGAGGACGACCTTCTGCTGGTTGCCGCCGGACAGCTTGCCGACCGGCTCGAAGACGGTCGGAGCCTTGATGTTCATGGACTTCCGGAAGCGCTCGGCGACCTTGCGCTCCTCGTGCTCGTCGACGACACCGCGCGTAGACACCTTGTTCAGGGCGGTGAGCGAGATGTTGCGGTTGATGGTGTCGATGAGGTTGAGGCCGTAGTGCTTGCGGTCCTCGGTGACGTAGGCGATGCCGTGCTCGACCGCATCGGCCACGTGCTTCGTCCGGATCTCCTTGCCGTCCTTGAGGACGGTGCCCCCCGCGTACCGGCCGTACGTCCGCCCGAAGACGCTCATCGCGAGCTCGGTGCGGCCGGCGCCCATGAGGCCCGCGATCCCGACGATCTCCCCGCGCCGCACGCTGAGCGACACGTCGTCGACGACCTTGCGCGTCTGGTCGATCGGGTGGTGCACGGTCCAGCTGCGGATCTCCAGGGCCGGAGCGGCACCCTTCTCCGCCTCGTGAGGAGTGCGCTCGGGGAAGCGGTGGTCCAGGTCACGGCCCACCATGCCGCTGATGATCCGGTCCTCGGTGGTCTCCTGCGCCTTCACGTCGAGCGTCTCGATGGTCTGCCCGTCGCGCAGGATCGTCACCGAGTCGGCGACCTTGCGGATCTCGTTCAGCTTGTGGGAGATGATGATCGAGGTGATGCCCTGCTTCTTCAGCTCCAGGATCAGGTCCAGGAGCTTGCCGCTGTCCTCGTCGTTCAGCGCGGCGGTCGGCTCATCCAGGATGAGCAGCTTCACCTTCTTCGACAGCGCCTTGGCGATCTCGACGAGCTGCTGCTTGCCCACGCCGATGTCGGCGACGCGGGTCTCCGGGTGGTCGGAGAGACCGACCCGGCGCAGCAGTTCGCTGGCGTGCTTCAGGGTCTCGCGCCAGTCGATGAACCCGCTCTTGGCGTGCTCGTTGCCGAGGAAGATGTTCTCCGCGAGGGAGAGGTACGACACCAGCGCCAGCTCCTGGTGGATGATCACGATGCCGTGCTGCTCGCTCGCTCTGATGTCCTTGAACTCGCAGACCTCACCCTCGAAGAGGATCTCCCCCTCGTAGGTGCCGTGCGGGTGGACGCCGGAGAGGACCTTCATCAGGGTCGACTTGCCGGCGCCGTTCTCACCGCAGATGGCGTGGACCTCGCCCTGCTGGACGGTCAGCGTGACGTCCGACAGCGCCTTGACGCCGGGAAAGGTCTTGACGATCGAGCGCATTTCCAGGACGGGTCCCGCCATGGTCTTGCCTTCCAATCAGTGGTGAATCGTCGTTCGGTGGCGGGCTTTTACTTCAGGTCGCTCGCCTTGATGTAACCGGAGTCGACGACCGTCTTCTGGTAGTTCGTCTTGTCGACCGCGACCGGCGTGAGCAGGTAGGCCGGGACGACCTTCGCGCCGTTGTCGTAGGTCTTGGTGTCGTTGACCTCGGGCTTCTTGCCGTTGAGCGCGTCGTCGACCATGGTCGACGCCACCTTGGCGAGCTCACGGGTGTCCTTGTAGACGGTCATGGCCTGCTGGTCGGCGATGATCGACTTCACCGAGGCGACCTCGGCGTCCTGACCGGTGACGACCGGCAGCGGCTTGCTCTTGGAGCCGTAACCGTCCGACTTCAGGGCCGAGATGATGCCGATGGAGATGCCGTCGTACGGCGACAGCACGGCGTCGACCTTGCCGCTCGTGTACGACTTGGTGAGGATGTCGTCCATGCGGCGCTGCGCGGTGGCGCCGTCCCAGCGCAGCGTGGTGACCTGGGTCAGCTGGGTCTGGCCGGACTTGACGACGAGCTGCTTCTTGTCGATGTACGGCTGCAGGACGTTCATCGCGCCCTGGAAGAAGTAGCGCGTGTTGTTGTCGTCGTTGGAGCCGGCGAAGAGCTCGATGTTGAACGGGCCCTTCTTGGAGCCGTCCTTCAGGCCGAGCTTGTCGACGATGTAGCTGCCCTGGAGCTCGCCGACCTTCTCGTTGTCGAACGACGCGTAGTAGTCGACGTTCTTGGTGCCGAGGATGAGGCGGTCGTAGGAGATCACGGGGATCTTGGCGTCGGCGGCCTGCTGGAGCACGTTGTTCATCGACTTGTTGTCGATGGCCGCGACGATCAGGGCCTTCACACCCTGGGTGATCAGGTTCTCGATCTGCGAGACCTGCTGGTCCGGGTCGTCCTCGCCGTAGACCAGCTTGGTCTTGTAGCCCTTGGACTGCAGGTCCTTGACGACGTTGTTGCCGTCCGCGATCCAGCGCTCGGAGGACTTGGTCGGCATCGCGATGCCGATGGTGCCGCCCTTGGCGCTGCCCCCGGTGTCATCGCTGCCGCCCTCGCTGTCCTGCCCACAGGCGGAGAGGGTGAGAGCGAGGGAGGCGGCCGTGGCGATGGCGGCGAGCGTTGCTTTGCGAGTGCGCATGATCATCTTCCTTGATGTGTGTGACCGGGCTCGGTCTGCGATGCGCGGTTGTACTCCGGGCGGTGCGGGTAAAGACCGAGAAAGCGATGTGTCGGATTCTGTGCGGCTGCGTCGTCTTCTGTGAAGAGGGCGTGTTCGGAACGTTATGAGGGTGTGTCGAATCGGTTGAGCGCACCCGGCAGCCGGGACCCCAGCGGCGCCATGTCCCCATCGACTCCGTGCCGCGCGAGCAGGTCCAGGGCGAGCCGGCCGCGCCGCACCCGCTCCTTGGCCGTGGCCAGGGTCAGGTCGCGCATGTGGTGCCCGTACGGGTAGATCCCGGGGGCCTTCGACAGGCCGAACTTCAGGTAGAGCGGCGCGCCGCGCCGGATCAGCTCGGCGACCTCGTACATCCGCACGTAGCCGCCGAGATCGTCGGGGGCCTCGATGTACATGTCCATGGGGGCGCCCGACACCCGGCGGATCTCGGTGAGGTGATCGAGCGTCAGGTCGCTCGGCACGTTGACCGAGTCGGCGCCCAGGTTCTCGTACACGGCGTACGCGGCCGGGTTGACCGGACCGATCAGTGCGGACACCTTCAGCGTCGTGTCGGCGGGGATGATCCCGGCCACGCGCGCCCGGTGCAGCGTCCACAGCACGCCCTCGTCGGCGACGAGCAGGCACTGGACGCCCAGCTCCGTCGCGCGGATCGCGTCCTCCACGCACCCGGCCACCGCGTCGTGGCCCCGGGCGCGCAGGCCCGCCCCGCGCGAGTCGGTACGGGTCGAGCCGCCGATGTCCCACGTGCCGCGCGGGCCGGTGAACAGACAGAGCTCGATGTCACGTTCGCCCGTGGCCTCGACCATCTCGGTGATCTCGGCGTCGGTCAGCATCCACACGCCGGAGCCCTGGCTGATCCGGTGGATCGGCACATCGAGACGCGAGGCCTCCTTGAGGATCACGGCCAGCGCCTCGGGCCCCTCGCACGAGGGGACCTCGGTGCGCCAGCGGCCGCCCCCGGGGAAGGTGTGCGGCGAGGCGTCGGCGGGGGACAGGTCGGGCGCGCCCAGGCCGAGCGCGGCGAGCGCCTGCTCACCGGGTCGACGGGGCGCCGTGGCGGAAGCGTCGGTCACTGGGTGTCCTTCTTCGGGTTCGGTATTTCGGACGTCATTCGTCTCAGTGGATGTACGCCGGTACGGAGCGTCAGGGTCTCCGTACCGGCGTACGTCTCGGGGGCGGCGCGGGCGCCCGGTGGACTCAAGGCCGGATGAGGACCTTGCCCACCTTCGGGTCGCCCGAGCCGACCAGCTCGATGGCGTGCGCGAACTCCTCCAGCCGCAGCTCGTGCGTGACCAGCGGCAGCGGATTCAGCAGACCGGCGCCGAACACGCGCACCGTGTGCGCCCAGGCCTCCGGCGGCGCCCCGAACACGGTGTGCACCTCCAGCTGCCGTACGACGAGATCGGTCGGGTCGAGTCCGTCGGCACCCGAGGCCGGGATACCCGTGAGGACGAGACGCCCGCCGCGTCTGAGCAGGGAGGCGGCGGTGTTCGCGGCGGACGCCGACCCGGCGGTCTCGATGACGACGTCGAAGTCGTCCGGCAGCTCCTGGTCCCGGGTACGGAAGTCGGTGGCCCCGAAGGTCTTCGAGAGCTCCTCGCGGTCCGGGCGCGTGCCCACAACCAGCAGCTCCGAGGGCGAACCCGCCTTCAGGAACTGAACGGCGAACATCCCGAGCGTCCCCGTGCCCACGACCGCGACCCGCTCGCCGGGCCGCGCGTTCGCCTTGAGGGCGGCGGCCGCGATGCAGGCGGCGGGCTCCAGGAGCGCCGCCGCCGTCAGGTCGGCGTCGTCGGGGAGGACGTGGAGCAGCCGGGCCGGCAGGGTGAGCGTGGTGGCCATCGCGCCGGGCTGGGTGAAGCCCGTCTCCTCGTAGCCGGCCGAGCACAGCGTGGTCTCACCCGCGTGGCAGCGGTCACAGACCTGGCAGTTCCTGAAGCCCTCGCCCACCACCTTGCGGCCGACGAGGGACGCCGGGACCCCGGAGCCCACCGCCTCGACCGTTCCCGACCACTCGTGGCCGGGTGTGAGCGGGTAACGGACGTACCCCTCGGGCCGGTTGCCCTGGTAGACCTCGCGGTCACTGCCGCAGATGCCGCTCGCGTGGACCCGTACGAGGGCCTCCCCGGCGGCCGGAGCGGTGGGCTCGTGCGGGACGATCCGGTGCTCGCCCGGCGCCTCGATGACGACCGCGAAGCTCACTTCGTTCCCTTCGGCTTGCGCTGCTCCCAGCCGTCCGCCCACAGGTCGAAGCGAGCCTGCTGCTGCGGGAACTCCGCCGCCGCGTCGGTGTCCAGCTCCACACCGAGACCGGGAGCGTCGGAGAGGTGGAAGTACCCGTCGACGACCTGGGGCGCGCCCTTGACCACCTTCTTGATGTCCGCGTCCGCGAAGTCGTTGAAGTGCTCCAGGATCTTGAAGTTCGGGGAGCTGAAGCCGACCTGGAGGGAGGCGGCGGTCAGGACGGGGCCGCCCACGTTGTGCGGCGCCACGAGCATGTAGTGGGTCTCGGCGGTGGCGGCCAGCTTCCTGGTCTCCCAGATTCCGCCGATGTGGCCGACGTCGGGCTGGATGATGTCCACGGCCTGGCTCTCGAAGAGCTCGCGGAACTCGATGCGGTCGTGGATCCGCTCACCGGTCGCGACCGGCATGTCGACCTTCGCGGCCACCTTCTCCAGGGCCTTGAGGTTCTCCGGCGGAACGGGCTCCTCCAGCCACGCGGGCTTGAAGGGGGCGAGCTCATGCGCGAGGCGGACGGCGGTGGAGGGCGAGAAACGGCCGTGCATCTCCAGCATCAGCTCGGCGTCGGGCCCGATGGCGTCCCGCACGGCCTCGATGAGCGAGACGGAGTAGAGCGTCGCCTCGTGGTCGAGCTCGAAGTGGCCGGTGCCGAAGGGGTCGATCTTGAGGGCCTTGTAACCGCGCGCGATGACCTCCTGCGCGGCCTTGTGGTACGCCTCAGGCGTGCGCTCCGTGGTGTACCACCCGTTGGCGTACGCCTTGACCTTGTCGGTGACCTTGCCGCCGAGCAGCTGCCAGACCGGGACGCCGAGGGCCTTGCCCTTGATGTCCAGACACGCCATCTCGATCACGGCGATGCCGGACATGACGATCTCGCCGGCCCGACCGTAGTCGCCGTACTTCATACGGCGCACCAGGTCCTCGACAGCGAACGGGTCCGACCCGAGAATGTGATTGGTTTCTGCTTCGTGCAGATAGCCGAGCAGCGCGTCGGTGTGCCCCAGCATGCGGGTCTCACCAACGCCAGTGAGACCCTCGTCGGTGTGTACCTGGACGTAGGTCAGGTTGCGCCATGGCGTACCCACTACGTGCGTGCTGATTCCCGTGATGCGCACGGCGATCGCTCCCTGCTGCTCTGCGGCCCTGTTCGAAATTTCGGCACTCGTTCGAAATGCTGGTCGGACAGTAAGGATGTCTCGGTCGGGGTGTCAATGGGTTGAGGCCACAACGGTTTCGACACGATGGCGGGGAATGGTCCGGCCTGTCCTTCCTTCCGGTGCGCCAGAAGGTGAAGTTGCTACACAACTTTCACCGTCACGCCTAGGAACGTCACCGGTGTGGAACTTAATCTTCCCACGTCATGGACTACTGCCACCCGTGCCAACGGCACCTCAATGGCGCCCTCGCCTGCCCGGGGTGCGGCACGCCGGCCGAAGACGGCCGGGCATTCGAGGACTCGCTCCCCGATGGGGACGGTGAGGCCGCGGGCGGACATGGCGAAGCCTACGAGGCCGACGAGCCGGGGACCGGTGGACGGCGCGCCCGGTCGCGGGACCGTGGACGCGGTGTGCGGGCGAGCCGACGGGACCGGCGGGCGGCGCTGCACCGGCGCCGCCGCCGACGGGTCCTGATGGTCGGGGCGGCGTTGCTGCTCGCCGCGGGTGGACTGAGTCTCGCGGAACTCGGTATGGAGGCCCCCTCGGGAGAGCCGAACGGGGCCTCCGTGGAGGACGCCTCCGCCGGTTCACCGACGCCGTCGGCGGAGGGGATCAAGGAGTCCGGCGGCGGGGCGGGGAGACCGGCCGACACGGAAGGGGATTCGGCCGACAAGTCGGCGTCTCCCTCGGACTCGGAGTCGAAGAAGCCCGAGAAGAAGGACCGGGACAAGTCCAAGGAGCCCTCGGACCCGGACACGACAGCGAACCCCACGTTCTCGGCTCCCGCCCCGGCCTACCCGTCTCGCGACTCCAGCACCCCGACTCCCCGGCCGACCGCGGACTCGCCGACCCCGGATCCGACCCCCTCGCAGACGTGCACGCGCTTCCTGTGGTGGTGCTCGTAGGAATTCCGGTCGGGCGGACCGCACTTGGCCCGAGCCGGGTGACCGTCCCGTCCGTCGCGTGAACTGTCGCGCGGCCCGGCTGCCGGTACCGACCAGGGTGGCGTGCCGGACGGCCCGGACGCCAAGGGTGTGCGTGGCGCCGGCGCGAGTTGTGGTGCGGCCCGCCCGCTGAGGCCCTGGCCAGGCCGCCGTACGGCGCGGGCGCCCCGCGGTGCGGGGGAAGGGTGTCGTACCAGGCGGATCGGCTCTGCCTCCACGTCTGGATACGGCTACGAGGAACCGTCTGTCAACTCCTTTCGGGCGGGGCCCGCGATCTCGGGCGGGAGGTGCCGTCGCGGCCTGCCGCCTCCTCACCTCGCGCCGCTGGGCACGTTATTCAACCGTGACGCCTTCCCGTTGCAGCCCTCTTGACGACCATGAATTGTTAGCGCTCACAATGACCTCCGCATTCACCACTCGGCGTCCCACGGCATCCAAGGAGGTATGAGCGTCGTGCCGACAGCGCCTCAACTCGTCGCCCCGCCCGGTGCCTTGGGGCTTTCCGGAATCCCGGCGTGAAGCCGGCGGCGGGGACTCACCCGCCCACACCACAGGTCTTATCGGCAGACGACCGCCAAGGAGGTGCGGCCGTGACGGACGCTCAGCTTCGGCCGCCCACCATGGCCGACGTGGCACGCCAGGCCGGCGTGTCCCACCAGACCGTGTCCCGCGTGCTGGGGGACCACCCCCATGTGCGGGAGCAGACACGGGCCAGGGTGCTGCGGGCGATCGAGGAGATGGGCTACCGCCGCAACTCCTCCGCACGGGCCCTGGCGACCCGTCGCACCCGGACCCTGGGCGTGGTCGCCTCCGACACCACCCTCTACGGACCGGCCAGCACGTTGTTCGCGCTCGAGGAGGCGGCCCGTGCCGAGGGGTACCTCGTCTCCACGGTGAGTCTGCGCAAACTGACCGTGGAGAAGCTGTCCGAGGCCTTGGACCACCTCAGCGAGGGTGGGGTGGAGGGAGTGGTCGCCATCGCCCCACAGCGGTCGGCGGTCGAGGCTCTGGCCGAACTCCGCCATCCGTTCCCGGTGGTGACCGTGGGCAGCGGGCCCGGAGTGGGGATCCCCAGCGTCAACGTGGATCAGCACCTGGGCGCGCGGCTGGCCACCGGTCATCTGCTGGCCGCCGGCCACCGTACGGTCTGGCATCTCGCCGGACCCGAGGACTGGCTGGAGGCGGCCGACCGGGCCGCCGGCTGGCGGTCGACCCTCGAAGCGGCGGGCGTCGAGCCGCCGACGCTGCTGCGAGGGGACTGGAGTCCGCTGTCGGGCTACCGCGCGGGCCAGGAACTGGCCGGCTGGCTGGGGCGGGGGCTGACAGCCGTCTTCGTCGCCAACGACCAGATGGCGCTGGGGGTGTTGCGGGCGCTGCGTGAGGCGGGCGTGCGAACTCCCCAGGACGTCGCGGTGGTCGGTTTCGACGACATCCCGGAGTCGGAGTTCTTCGCTCCACCGCTCACCACGGTCCGGCAGGACTTCTCGACGGTGGGCAAGCAGAGCATCGCCCTGCTGCTGGACCTCATCGAGGGCCGAGCCCTCTCCGGGAAGCCCCGGGTCGCCATCGAGCCCCAACTCGTCGTCCGCGCCAGTACCTTTCCGTACGCACCTCAACCGGAAGGCACTTCAGGCTGACGCGGCACCGATCGGTCGCCGTCCACCGGTGCGGCCGACATCTCGAACAATGATCGACAGGCTGGACGCAGTGCGGCCGGTCCCATCGAGTACCAGCGGGTCCATCCCCGGGCCGGCTCTTCAAAGGAGAAGAAACATGCTCAACAGACGGAACTTCCTCACTGCGGCGGTCGGCGTGGCGGCAGCGGGTGGCCTCGCCGCCTGTGCCAAGGAGGACAGCGGTTCCAACGGTTCCTCCTCCGGGGGCGGCAGCAAGGCGATCACTCTCGGCTTCTCCCAGGTCGGTTCGGAGAGCGGGTGGCGCACCGCCAACACCGACTCGGTCAAGGAGGCGGCCAAGGAGGCGGGCTACACCCTCAAGTTCTCCGACGCCCAGCAGAAGCAGGAGAACCAGATCTCCGCGATCCGCAGCTTCATCGCCCAGAAGGTGGACGTCATAGCCTTCTCGCCGGTGGTCGTCACCGGCTGGGACGCGGTGCTGAAGGAGGCCAAGGCCAAGAAGATCCCGGTCGTCCTCACCGACCGCTCCGTCGAGACCTCCGACGACTCCCTGTTCGTCACCCTTGTCGGCTCCGACTTCACCGACGAGGGCCGGCGCGCGGCCAAGATGCTGGAGAAGGTCCTCGAGAAGGCCGGCCACAAGGGCCCCGTGAAGATCGCTCAGCTGGAGGGCACCACCGGTGCCGCCCCCGCGCTCGAGCGTGCCAAGGGCTTCAAGGAGGTCATGGACGCCGACCACAAGGACGACTGGAAGATCGTCGTGAGCCAGACCGGCGACTTCACCCGCGCCGGCGGCAAGCAGGTCATGGCGGCCTTCCTGCAGTCCAACCCGGACATCGACGTGCTGTTCGCGCACAACGACGACATGGCCATCGGCGCCATCCAGTCGATCGAGGCGGCCGGCAAGAAGCCCGGCAAGGACATCCTGATCGTCTCGGTCGACGGCGTGAAGGACGGCTTCGTCGCCATGTCCGAGGGCAAGATCAACGCCATCGTCGAGTGCAACCCGCTGCTCGGCCCCCAGCTGATGGAGGTCGTGAAGAAGGTCAAGGACGGCGAGTCGGTCGAGCGCTGGATCAAGACCAAGGAGGGCGACTTCATGCAGGACCAGGCCAAGGCCGCGCTCCCGAACCGCAAGTACTGACCGACCGCACCACCGGTAGGAGTCTCCGGCCGACCGAGATTCGGTCGGCCGGGCCCTGTGGGCCTGCAGCGGCTGTTTCCCATGAGGAGCGCTGCCGTGACTCCGCCCCGCGTGAGGGGCTTCCAGCCCAAAGGCTGCGGTCCAGCCCGAACCGACCCCTTGCGGGGCGTAATCAATCCTACACGCAGCGAATTCTCCACCGGGTGAAAAGCCGGTGATCCCTCACTAGGAGAGGTATGGCAGAGCCGCGGCCCGTCCTGGAGATGACGGGCATAGTCAAAGAGTTTCCGGGGGTACGGGCTCTGTCGGGCGTCGACTTCCGGCTCTTCCCCGGCGAGATCCACGCCCTGATGGGCGAGAACGGCGCGGGGAAGTCCACCCTCATCAAGGTGCTGACGGGGGTCTACTCCCTCGATGAAGGCACCATCACCCTCGACGGGAAGTCCGTGGCGATCGGCAGCCCGCTGCAGGCGCAGCACGCCGGTATCAGCACGGTCTACCAGGAGGTCAACCTCTGCCCCAACCTGTCGGTGGCGGAGAACATCTTCATCGGACGCGAACCGACCCGCATGGGCCGCATCCAGTGGAAGCAGCTGCGCCGTGAGGCGGCTCAGCTGGTGGACCGGCTCGGCCTCGACATCGACGTCACCGCGCCCCTGTCCTCCTACCCGCTGGCCGTGCAGCAACTCGTCGCGATCGTACGGTCGGTGGGGACCGGCGACAGCGACGGCGAGGGATCGGGCACCAAGGTGCTGGTCCTGGACGAGCCGACGTCCAGCCTCGACCGCGACGAAGTCCTGGAGCTGTTCCGCCTGATGCGGCAGCTGAGGGACGAAGGCGTCGCGATCCTGTTCGTCTCGCACTTCCTGGACCAGATCTACGAGGTCTGCGACCGGATGACGGTGCTGCGCAACGGCACACTGGTCGGCGAGCACATGGTCAGCGACCTCGACCAGGTCGGACTGGTCCAGCTGATGATCGGCAAGGCCCTGGACCAGCTGGAAGAGCTCCACGACCAGCAGCTGCACGCCGATGTCGGCGAGATGCTGGTGCGGGCGGAGGGGCTCGGCAGGGCCGGCGCCATCTCCCCCTTCGACCTGGAGATCAAGAAGGGCGAGGTCGTCGGACTGGCCGGTCTGCTCGGCTCCGGCCGTACCGAACTCGCCAGGCTGCTCTTCGGCGCCGACCAGCCGGACAGCGGCAAGGTGTCCATCGGCGGCAAGCAGGTCTCGATGAGCGCCCCGAACGACGCGATCGGCGCCGGAGTCGCGTTCTGCTCGGAGAACCGCAAGACCGAGGGCCTCGTACCGGACCTGACGGTGCGGGAGAACATCATCCTCGCCCTGCAGGCGGCGCGTGGCTGGACCCGTCCCATCCCGGTCGCCCAGCGCGACGAACTCGTCGCCAAGTACATCAAGGCCCTCGACATCCGACCCGCCAACCCGGAGGCCCGTGTCGGGCAGCTCAGCGGCGGCAACCAGCAGAAGGTGCTGCTGGCCCGGTGGCTCATCACCCAGCCGAAGCTGCTGATCCTGGACGAGCCGACGCGCGGCATCGACGTCGGCGCGAAGGCGGAGATCCAGAAGCTCGTCGTCTCACTCTCCGAGGACGGCATGTCCGTGATGTACATCGCGGCCGAACTGGAGGAAGTGCTCCGGCTCAGCCACACCATCGGGGTGCTGCGCGACCGCCGGCTGGTGGCGCAGATCGCCAATGGGCCCGAGATCACCCCCAGCCGGATCCTCGAGACCATCGCGAGCGGAGAACACCAGTGACCACCACTCCCCGATGGCGAGCGCTGACGCACCACCACCTGTTCTGGCCGGTCGCGATCCTGGTCCTCCTGCTGCTCGTCAACGTCCCCTTCACCCCTGACTTCTTCTCGATCCGGATGTCGAACGGCCACCTCTACGGCAGCCTCGTCTCGATCGTGCTGTTCGGCTCGCCCCTGATCCTGGTGGCGGTCGGTATGACCCTGGTCATCGCCACCGGGGGTATCGACCTCTCCGTCGGCGCCGTGGTCGCCATCACCGGAGCACTGGCCTGTTCGTACATCAGCGACCAGGCCGACCAGAGCGCCCTGTCCGGGGTGCTGCTCGCCATGGCCCTGGCCCTGGTGGCCGCGGTCGTCTGCGGCCTGTGGAACGGCTTCCTGGTCGCCCGGATGGGCATCCAGCCGATCATCGCCACGCTGATCATCATGGTCGCCGGCCGCGGTGTCGCCCAGCTGATCACCGACGGGCAGATCATCACCGTCAACAGCGAGCCGTACAAGCTGATCGGCGGCGGCTACTGGCTCACGCTGCCGTTCTCCATCTTCGTGGTGGCCGCGGTCGTGGCCGTCACGGTGGCGCTGACCCGCCGCACGGCGCTCGGACTGCTCGTCGAGTCGGTCGGCGGCAACGCCGAGGCCAGCCGCCTGGTGGGCATCAGGTCCCGGCGCATCAAGATCATGGTGTACGTCTTCTGCGCGCTGTGCGCGGGCATCGCGGGCCTGATGATCAGCTCCAACACCTCGGCCGCGGACGGCAACAACGCGGGTCTGTGGATCGAACTCGACGCGATCCTCGCCGTGGTGATCGGCGGCACCTCGCTCCTGGGCGGCCGGTTCTCCATCGGCGGCACGGTGGTCGGAGCCCTCGTCATCCAGACCCTGACCACCACGATCTACACCATCGGCGTGCCGACCCAGACCAACCTGGTCTTCAAGGCCGTCGTCGTCATCGTCGTCTGCCTGCTGCAGTCCCCGAAGTTCCGCGCCAAGGTCTTCGGCAACAAGTTCGGTGCCAGGCCCGGCGCGAAGGGCAGCGGCAAGCCGGCCGCGGCCCCGGCGGAGACCGCCACGGCGACCGAGGCCGCTCCCAAGATGGAGGTGTCGTGATGAGCGCGACCACCCAGAGCCCCACGGCACCGGACAGCGGTACCACGTCCCCCGCGTCCAAGGCCGCGCGTCTGCTCGCCGACCGGCGGATGCCCGTCCTGGTGACGGCCCTGCTCTTCCTCGTGATGTACATAGCGGGCCTGAACCGGTACCAGAACTACGGGTTCGCCGAACCGCAGGTCTTCATGAACCTGTTCATCGACAACGGCTATCTGCTGGTCGCCGCCGTCGGTGTCACCTTCGTCATCCTGTCCGGCGGCATCGACCTGTCCGTGGGCTCCGTGATCGGCTTCACGACCATGTTCACGGCCTGGCTGGTGGAGCGCCAGGGGCTGCCGATCCTGCTCGTCATCCCCATGGCGCTGGCCGTGGGAGCCCTCGGCGGCTTCCTGATGGGATATGTGATCCACAACTTCGAGATCCAGCCCTTCATCGTGACCCTCGCCGGCCTCTTCCTCTTCCGGGGCCTGTGCCTGGTCATCAGCAAGGAGTCGATCTCCATCGGCGACGCCTCGGTGAGCAGCATGGCCCAGGCGCAGGTCTCGCTGGGAGCGGGCTTCCTGTCGATCGGCGCGATCGTCGCGCTGGTCGTCCTCGCCGCCGCCTTCTACGTCCTGCACTACACACGCTTCGGACGGCGGGTGTACGCCATCGGTGGCAACGAGCAGTCGGCGATGCTGATGGGCCTTCCGCAGGGCGGCACGAAGATCGCCGTGTACACCGTGAGCGGGTTCTGCTCGGCTCTGGCCGGGCTCCTGTTCACCCTGTACATCCAGTCCGGTGACCCGCTGCACGCGACCGGCATGGAACTCGACGCCATCGCCGCGGTCGTCATCGGCGGCACGTTGCTCACCGGCGGATCCGGCTACGTGATCGGCACCCTCTTCGGTGTGCTGGTGCTCGGCCTGATCAAGAGCATCATCCAGTTCGAAGGCACGCTCAGCTCCTGGTGGACGAAGATCGCGACAGGCGTGCTGCTCTGCGCGTTCATCCTGATCCAGCGGGCCATGACGACCCGTAGGAAAGCCTGAGCCGAAAGGGCGGCCACGGGCCACCGAGGGACCCTTTCGGCCGGAGCGGTCCGTCGCACGTACGCCGTGCGACGGACCGCTCGGCGTTTCTCGCCCCCGCCACCCCTACCCGTCTTGTCCCCGGGGCTCCGCCCCGGGACGAGGCCGCAGGCCGACAGCGGGGGTCTGGGGGCGCAGCCCCCAGGGACGGGACGGGTAGGGGCGGCGGGGGCGAAAAACCTACGCGTCCAGCATCCTCCGCAGCAGCCCCCGCAAAGCCAGCCGCTCCTCCCGCGACAACCCGGCAAGCGGCTCCCGCGCGAAGTCCAGCGACTCCCTCAACCCCCGCGCCAACCGCCCCCCTTCCTCCGTCGCCGCCGCCAGCTTCACACGCCGGTCCTTGGGATCAGGCCGCCGTTCCACCAGCCCCCGCGCCTCCAGCCGGTCCACGATCCCGGTCACGTTCGACGGCTCACACCTCAGCTTCTGGGCCAGTCGCCGCATGGGCAGCGGCTCCAGGGACAGCAGACTCAGCAACCGCGCCTGCGCTCCCGTCAGCGCGTGCCCGGCGGCGGCCTCCTCGTACTCCTCGTGGTAACGGGCCACGACCGCGCCGATGAGGTCGACGACCTCCAGTGTCAGCGGGTCGGTGGGAGTGGTGGGAGTGGTGGTCTTCTGCGTGGCCATGAGCTCCAGGCTACCCCGATACTTGACATCATGAAATATTCAAGCGCATTGTTGTTTCAGGCAGTGAATTAACCGCCCGGTATGAAGCGTAAGCAGGCGACCGGGTGGCTACCCGAACCACACGCACGTACATACGCACGTCCGCAGGAAGGTCCCTCATGTCCGACACGCCCGCCCTCCCCGCCACCGGCCGCGAATGGCACCTGCTCAGCCGCCCCGTCGGCTGGCCGAAGCCCGAGGACTTCGCCCTCGTGGACGCGGAGATCCGCCGGCCCGGCCCGGACGAGGTCCTCGTAAGGAACAAGTACCTCTCCGTCGACCCGTACATGCGCGGCCGCATGAGCGCCGCCAAGTCGTACGTCGCCCCCTTCGAGCTGGGCAAGGCCATGCAGGGCGGCGCCGTGGGCGAGGTCGTCGAGTCGAACATCGACGGCATCGCACCCGGTGACCACGTCCTCCACTTCGGCGGCTGGCGCGAGTACGCCACGATCGACGCCAAGCAGGCCGTCAAGGTCGACGCCGACGCGGCGCCCCTGTCCGCCTACCTCGGCGTCCTGGGCATGACCGGCCTCACCGCCTACGCAGGCCTCCTGAGCACCGCGTCCTTCAAGGAGGGCGACTCCGTCTTCGTCTCCGGCGCGGCCGGTGCCGTCGGCAGCCAGGTCGGCCAGATCGCCAAGCTCAAGGGCGCGTCGCGGGTCATCGGCTCCGCCGGGTCCGACGAGAAGGTGAAGCTGCTCGTCGAGGAGTACGGCTTCGACGCGGCCTTCAACTACAAGAACGGGCCGGTCGCCCAGCAGCTGCGCGAGGCCGCCCCCGACGGCGTCGACGTGTACTTCGACAACGTCGGCGGTGACCACCTTGAGGCCGCCATCGGCTCGCTCAACCGCGGTGGCCGCGTCGCCGTCTGCGGAATGATCTCCGTCTACAACAACACCGAGCCCGCCCCCGGCCCGAAGAACCTCGCCCGCCTCATCCAGACCCGCGGCCGCATCGAGGGCTTCCTCGTCGGCGACCACTACGACCTCCAGCCGCAGTTCGTCCAGGAGGTCGGCCCCTGGGTCGCCTCGGGCGCGCTGAAGTACCGCGAGACCGTCGTCGAGGGCATCGAGAACAACCTGGAGGCGTTCTTCGGGGTCCTGCGCGGCGACAACATCGGCAAGATGATCGTCAAGCTCTGAGCAATCCGAGCGCTCTGAGCAATCCCAGCGCTCCGAGCAATCCGAGCGCTCCGAGCGAACGGCGTGGTGTGTCACGGGCGTGGCGTGCCCGTGACGCCCGCCCGCCACGTTCGTTTGCACAGGCGGAGTCCGCACCCTTGGACGTGGGGTGCGGACTCCGCCGTTCTGAACTCCGTCACGTGAAGTCGTCGCGCACGGGGAGTTACGCCCCCCCCCACTTGTTCTAGTAGTATGCGAACAAGAGGTGATTCACATGACGCGACCCTCGCGCAGTCGCATACTCGCGCCCTCGCTGTTGGGCACGGCCCCGTTCGCCTTCGCCCTCTTGCTGGAACTGAGTGTGTTCGCTGCGCACCGCGAGCGGCTGCCCGCGGAGATGGCCAGTCACTTCGACCTCGCCGGAGTGCCCAACGGCTTTATGGACACCGGTCGTTGGGTCGCCGTCACCGCCGGGATCACGGCCATGGCCGCCATCGGACTACTGCTGCCCCTGCTGAGGGGAGCCCTGCCGGGGAAGGGCCACAGGGGCCTGCTGGCGACTGGCTGGGGCACCGCGGGGCTGCTCGGCTACCTGTTCTGCGCCACCATCTCGGTCAACGCCGGCCTCACGGACCCCTCGGCAGCGCGCTTTTCGATGTGGCACCTCCTGGCCGGTCTGGGAACAGCGGTGGCCGCCGCCGCGCTCGGCTGGTCGCTGGCCTGGCTTCTGCTGCCGCCCGACGCCAGGCCCCAGGCCGGCACGGCCCCGGGCGACACCGCGTCTCAGGGGGAGCGCCTCGACCTGCGCCAAGGAGAGCGCGCGGCCTGGAGTCGGCCGAGCGCCTCGCGCGGCTTTGTCGTCGCAGTACTCGCCGTGGCGGTGGCCGTGCCGACGCTGCGGTACGCCCTGGACGAGGGCCCCAGCCCGTGGGTGGGCCTGCCGCTCGCGGCAGGGGTCGGCCTGGCGGCCGTCGTGCTCGGTGTGCTGCGGGTAACCGTCGACATCCGCGGCCTGACCGTGGCGTCGCTGCTTGTGCCCGCCGTGCGCAGACGCGTGAAGCTGGAGCAAGTCGAGTCCGCCGTGCGACGGGACATCCGGCCGCTGGAGTACGGCGGTTGGGGCTATCGGGTGCGACCCCGGTCCACTGCCGTGGTCCTGCACGGCGGACAGGCACTGGTGCTGAGGCTGGTCGGCGGCCGGGAGTTCGCCGTGACGGTGGACGACGCGGACACGGCTGCGGCCCTGCTCAACACCCTGGTCGACCAGCGCCGCTCCCCGGGGAGGTGACATGCTCTTCCGCGTCGATCCCAACTCGCAGGTGTCACTGGGGGAGCAGATCGCGGCGAACGTGCGCGGCGCGCTGGCCGCGGAGAAGCTCCACACCGGAGAGCGGCTGCCCCCCGCCCGGCAACTGGCCGACTCGCTCGGCGTGAACGTGCACACCGTGCTGCGCGGCTACCAACGGCTGCGCGACGAGGGGCTGATCGAACTGCGCCGGGGCCGGGGCGCGGTGGTCACCGGCGGCACGGTCCCGGCCGACCGGGCACGGCTGGCCGAGCGTGCCCATGGACTGATCGCCGAGGCACGCCGACTGGGCTTGTCGGACGAGGAGTTGCTGGCCTTGATCCGCACGGGCCAGACGGCCCCGGGCTGACGTACGACCCTGTCCGCTGACCCTGCCCGCGCGACAACGAAGCCCTGGACCCGCAGACCAATTGGCTTCCCAGTCCCAGCGACACGCCGTGAATGTGGCGTGTCGCTGGGACTCTCGAGCCACTTGGCGGCCGTGCCGTGGGCAGGGGCCCGGCCCGTTCGGTCACCCGGTCAGGACAGCGTCAGCAACGCCCGTCCCACCTGCGGGAACTCGCCCTTCGGATGGTCACGGAACAGCGGTTCCGTGCCGAAGAGGACCGCGTGCGGCCCGCTGACGACGGATGCCCGGCCCGCCGCCGCTGCCGGTCCGCCCGAGCCGTCATCCAGGGGCCGCCAGTGGCCGGCGACGAGCGGATTGCCGGTCGCGTACGACTGCTCGACGGTGACTCCCCGGCCGAGGCCGGTGAACCAGACGGGTGCGTAGACGAAGCCGTGGTCGGGCGCCCCGGCCGTGATCCGGCCCGAGTTCACCACCCTCACGACACCGTTGGCGTCCCCGTTGCCCTCCACGGCCGTCGCCTTCAGCAGCCCGGCGGCGGAGTTGAGCGCGGCTCCCGCAGCTCCCCTGCCGACGAGACCGTGCGTGCCGAGGAAGCGGTCGAGCGCCTTCCGCGCGGCCGTGTTCAGGCGGTCGTACGACAGTCCCGCCGACACGAACAGCACGTCCGCAGCCGACCAGTCGAAGCCCTCGTTGAGGACGGCCGTCGACACGGGGACGACGTCGAAGTTCATCTCACGCAGCGCGAACAGCTCACCCGGCGTGACGGCCGCGGCGACCCGCACGTGCCGCAGCGGGGTGCCGCGGGACGTCTTCGTCGCGTCGAAGGCCACGTCGTACGTCCGCGCCAGCACCTGAGCCGTCCGGCGCGCCGTCGAGGGCACGAGTGCGCTGCCGTCGGCGGCCTGCCGCACCGAAACGCCCTGACGGAGAAGGGAGTTGAGCGCGGCGATCTCCTGCGGGTCGTCGAGCCGCAGCCGCAGGTCGCCGCGCGGGGCGACGTAACCGACCGGTGCGGCGGCCTGGACGGGCCGCGCGGGGACCGCTTCCGGACGGCCGCTCCTCACCTCGTCCACGGTCGCGCCCCACAGCCGGCCCAGGCTCCACCCGGAGATGTCGTACATCACCGACACCTTGGCGCTGATGTCCCGCCCGTCGGCCAGCAGCACGTTGGCGAGTCCGCGCTTGGGCTGGCGCATGTCGACGACGTACGAGCCCTTCGGGTACGACCGGCCGCCGAGCCGGAAGGCCTGGGTGGAGCGCCGCACTTGTACGTCGTTGGCGAGCAGATGGTCGACGAGGCGTGCGGCGGCGGTGGCGGATCTCCCCCACTCTCGGCTTCGCTCGAGCGGGGGGACCCCCAGTCCGCCCCCGCCGGCCGGGACGACGTACGCGCGCGGGAACTCGGTGGTGTAGACGTCCTCGGGGCCGATGCCCGGCACTCCCGGAACGGTCCGCTCGGAGACCGGGACCTGGGCGGCCCCGGCGGCACCCCGCCGGAACACCTCGATCTGGTCCGCGACGAGGGACGCCCGGTGCTCCTGTACGTACGCGAGCGTCGCGCGCATCGCCGCTCCCGCGACGTCCACGTTGATGGCGGACCGGCGACGCAGTTCGGCCACCGGCAGCGAGTCGTACGCCTCGTTGTTGACCTCCAACGGGATCTCGACCGTGTGCGCGGCGACCGTGCCGTGGAACGCCGCGTACTGCGGGGTGAAGATCGGCGGCCAGTCGTCCCAGCCCTCCTGCTGGTCGCGGAAGGGGATCTGGGCGGGCTCGACACCGTCCTTGCCGGGCGTGTAGCCGAGGCCGTTGACGGCGGCCTCCATGCCGAGGGCGTTGGCGTAGGTGTTCTTCAGGAAGAGGTCGTACTCGTAGTTCTCGCCGTGCGGCGGGGTGGTCGGCTCGATCAGCGTGCCGTTGACGTAACCGTGCAGGTCCAGCATGACGGCCGGCTGCTTGTCGATCTCGATCTGCCGCATCGCGCGCGCCTCGGGCTGCGAGGCGGTGACGAGGTCCCGGTTGAGGTCGAAGCCGCTCGCGTTCGCGCGGGTGCCGGCGATCCGGCCGTCGGGGTTGGCGGTGATGTTGAAGTAGAGCCGGTTGTGGGCGAGGAGGTCGGTGGTCTCCTTGTCCTTGGCCGTGGCGAGCCGTTCGATCAGTTTGAGGGCGGCGTCGGTGCCCTCCCACTCGTTGCCGTGGATGTTGTTGTTGAAGAAGACGGGCGTCTTGTAGGTCTTCTTGACGGCCGGGTCCTTGGCGGCCGACCGAGGTGCGTTCTCGATGAGTTCGCGCATACGGTCCTGGGCGCGGGCCTGGTGCGCGGTCTCCGGGGCGGTGACGGTGACCAGGTAGAGCCGGTGCCCGCCGGCCGACCGTCCGGCGATCTCGACGCTCACCCGGTCGCCGAGTCGTTGTAACCCGTTCAGCTTCGGCGCGATGCCGTGGTACGGGACGAGGCCCAGCTTGATGGACTTGTCGGCGGGGTTCTCCGGGTCCGGGGTGAGGACCTGCTCGCGCGGGTAGCCGCGGATGGTGCCCTTGCCGGACAGGTCGGTGACGGGCGCGGTGAGAGCCCGCTGCGTGACGCCGGCGGGGGCCTCGGCGGCGTCACGGGGGAGTGCGGAGCCCTCACGGACGGGCGGTGCGGGTGCGTCGTGGTCGTCCGCGCCCGCGGGGAGCGGGGCGAGCAGGAGGGAGCCGGCCGCGGTGGCGGCGACGGTCACGGTGGCGATCAGGGCGGTTCTCGGGGTGGAGCGCGGGGCGCTGGCGCTGCGTCTCGGCAGGAGCACGCGGTACCTCCAGGGGCGAGGGTGCCTGATGTGATCGATACGCTCGGTACGCGAGGTGTACCTGTTCGAATCTCGCGCAACAAGAGGGCGTCGGCGTAGCGGCTCGCGGACACAGGGGTGGTTGTTTCGCCTCCGCCGCCCCTACCCGTCCCATCCCTGGGGGCTGCGCCCCCAGACCCCCGCTGTCGGCCTTGCGGCCTCGTCCTCAAACGCCGGAGGGGCTGAAAATTCAGCCCCTTGGTGGCACCTCCCAGCGGTAGCTGGGGGAGTTTGAGGGGCGGGGTCCGGGGCGGAGCCCCGTGCGGGGTCGAAGGGGCGGAGCCCCTGGGGATGGGACGGGTAGGGGCGGCGGGGGCGTAATCACCCCTCGTGGACGCCCCGATAGGGTTCCCCCATGCGCGATCTCGGGGTTGGCTTCAGGTACTTGCTGCAGGGACAGCGATGGATCGCCCGGCACGGCAGACAGTACGGGTTCGGGCTCCTGCCCGGACTCATCACGCTCGTGCTGTACGCCGCGGCGATCACCGCCCTCGCCCTGTGGGGCCCGGACTTCGTCGCCTGGTCGACTCCCTTCGCCGACGACTGGTCCAGCCCCTGGCTGGGCCTCTTCCGCGGCTTCCTGACCGCCGTCCTCTTCGGCCTCGGTCTCCTCCTCGCGGTCGTCACCTTCACCGCCGCGACCCTGCTCATAGGCCAGCCGTTCTACGAGAACCTCTCGGAGCAGGTCGACCGTGACGTCTCCCCGGACGGCACGGCACCCGAGTCCGGCCTCTCCCTCCCCCGGGAGCTGTGGATCTCGGCCCGGGACAGCCTCCGCATCGTCATCCGGGCGGCGCTCTGGGGCATCCTCCTCTTCGCCCTCGGGTTCCTCCCCTTCGTCGGACAGACCGCCGTTCCGGTGCTCGGCTTCTTCGTCACCGGGTTCTTCCTCACCGAGGAACTCACCGCCGTCGCCCTCCAGCGCCGCCGCGTCGAACTCCGCGACCGCCTCGCCCTGCTCCGCACCCGCAAGACGCTGGTCTGGGGCTTCGGCACCCCCCTGGGCATCGCCTTCCTGGTCCCGGTCGTCGCCGTCTTCCTGATGCCGGGCGCGGTCGCGGGCGCCACCCTCATGGCCCGCGACCTGATGGGCGAGGAGACGGAGGACGGCGACCGCGACCGGGACGACGATCAGGAAGAGGCCTCCGCGCCCTGACCGGCCCCCGGCCCCGAGGCGGACCCCGTCGCCGCCACCGCCACGATCGCCCGCACCTGCGCGATGATGTCCAGCCGGTTCCGTACGAACTCGGGATCGGTCACCGCCCCCGTCGCCGGGTCCGTGTTGCCCGCCCCGAACTGCAGCACCGGCGTGTGCACGTGCCCGGCGGGCAGCCGGTCGTGCAGCCCCATCCGGTCGCGCAGCAGCGTCGCGCGGTAGGCGATCTCGTTGGAGAGGTAGTTGCCGCCGCCTCCGGCGCGGGCCGTCGAGCCGGGCGTCGGTCCGTCCGGCCGGACGACGGATTCCGTCCCGCCCGCCGGGATCTCGGTCACGCTCGTGTTGTCGTACACCGGGAAACGTCCCGTGCTCGCGGCCACGATCCGCGCGTACGGCAGGGTCGTCGTCGTCCACTGCGGCTGGGAGGCCGGGTCGGCGACCGGGACCGTCTCCGTCCGCGAGAGGTTCTCGTTGTCGGGGAAGCCGCCGCGCCAGGCCCCGTTGGTCCGCTCGACGTCGATGCGGCCGACGCGGCCCTGGCTCACCGTCGTGACCAGGTCGACGTTCCGCAGGTGCGGGCGCAGCGTCCGCTCCACCGTTCCTTCGGCGAAGTCCTGCCAGCGGACCGGGAAGACGGCCGTCTCGACGCGCGCCGGGCCGTCCGCGGTCTCGATCACCGTGCCGTCGAGGGCGAGCGCGGTCGCGCCGGAGGGGTTGGAGATGCGGATGTCGCGGTCCAGGGTGAACGGGTCGAAGCCGGTGAGCAGGACACGCTTCACGGCCCGGGCACCATGGGGATAGCGGATCGCGTTCTGTCCCCGTGAGGTCTCCTCCACCGTGGCGAGGAGTCTCGACCGTTGTGCGTCCGTCAGACCGAACTCCGGCTCCCAGCCGCGCACTTCACGCGTCATCCCCAACCGCGCCCAGTACAGCGGCCGGTCGTCGTCCCGGCTGAGATCACCGCCTGACGGGCCACGGCCCTGCGCCCGGTCCACGGCCCGCCGCCACAGCCGGGATCCCTCGGTTGCGGCGATCCGCTCGGCCTGCGCGTACGAGCGCGCCCCGGCGAGTGCCCGTGCGAAGTCGGGTGCCACCGTGTCGAATCCGGAGCGTCGCAGGATCTCCTGGGGTGCGGCCCTGTCGAGGCGCTGCTCCTCGACGGTCGGGGGTGCCGCGGAGGTCTTCCCGGCGGCCGAGGCCGCCGTGGGTGAGGCCAGGCCCGCGAGGAGGGCCAGTCCGAGTATGCCGATCCGAACACGTATGGGGGTCAAGGGAGTTCGGTTCCTTCCGCTGTGCACGGGGTGTCGCCGGACGGCGGCAGTATGCCCGTGTCGGAAGGGGCGCACGCACAGTCGTGCGACTCAGGTGACGGCCATGCCTCTCAGCGCGAGTCGTCCTCGCCCAGCAACGCGACGAAGTCCCGGAACGCCCCCGGCATGTCCACCGACTCCGGGTCCAGCAGCCACTGGTACTGCAACCCGTCCATGACGGCCACCATCAGGGGAGCGGCGCGCTCCGGCGTGAGCCCGCTCGGCAGCCGGTCCCCGTACTGGGCCCGCAGCATCTCCGCCATGCTCGCCCGCACCCCGACGTACCGCTCGGTGAAGAACTCCCGCGTGGGATGCCCCTCGGTCACGCTCTCGCCGAGCAGCGCCGAGAAGGTCTGCACGATGCCCGGCCGCATCGCGTTGTACTCGACGAGCGAGCCCAGCAGATCGAGCCGCCACCGACCGCCGGGCACGGCGTCCCACTGGTCGCGCTCCTTGAGCACGGCCACGAGGAGCGCGTCCTTGGTGGGGAAGTAGTGCAGCAGACCCTGCTGGGTGAGCCCGACGCGCTCGGCGACCGCGGCCATGCTCGCGCCCCGGTAGCCGCGCTCGGCGATCACCTCCAGGGCGGCCCGCACGATCTCCGCGCGCCGCTCCTCGCTCCTGGCCCTGGTGCTCATGGCGTCACCGTACGGCAACCCTGGGCAGGCGCATCACCCCAAAGATAACGACAACATAACGGAACCTACTGCATTACAGGGATCAGGTGCAGGATGTGGACGGAACAGAACGGTACGGACGTCGCACGGACTTCACCGCTTCAACGAGGAGGCGCCCCGATGGCGAGGACCAACCCCACCCCGGCCGACGAGGCCCGCGAGGCAGCCGTCGAGGCGGCTCTCGGCAAGCTCGACCTGGACGCGAAGGCGCGCCTGCTCGCGGGACAGGACATGTGGTCGCTGCCCGAACTCCCCGGGATCGGCCTGAAGTCCCTGGTCATGTCCGACGGCCCGATCGGCGTCCGGGGCGTGCGCTGGACCGCCGACGACCCGTCCGTCGCCCTGCCCTCCCCGACCGCGCTCGCCGCCACCTGGGACCCCGAACTCGCCCGCAGGGCCGGGGTACTGCTCGCCCAGGAGGCCCGCCGCAAGGGCGTCCACGTCCTCCTCGCACCCACGGTCAACCTGCACCGCTCCCCGCTCGGTGGCCGCCACTTCGAGGCGTACAGCGAGGACCCGTACCTGACCGGGCGGATCGGCGCCGCGTATGTGAACGGCGTGCAGTCCGGCGGCGTCGGCACCACGGTCAAGCACTTCGTCGCCAACGACGCCGAGACCGACCGCTTCACGGTGAACAACCTGGTCTCCGAACGCGCCCTGCGCGAGCTGTACCTGGCCCCCTTCGAGGCCATCGTCGCCAACGCCCACCCCTGGGGCATCATGACCGCCTACAACACGGTCAACGGCACGACGATGACCGAGCACCGCTACCTCGTGAACGAGGTCCTGCGCGGCGAGTGGGGCTTCGACGGCTTCAACGTCTCCGACTGGATGGCCGCCCGCTCCACCGGCGCCGCCCTCACCGGCGGCCTCGACGTCGCCATGCCGGGCCCGGTCACCGTCCACGGCGAGGCCCTGGCCCGTGCCGTACGCGACGGCGAGGTGGCGGAGTCGGACGTCGACGAGGCGGTACGGCGCGTCCTGCGCCTCGCCGCCCGCGTCGGCATCCTGGAGGGCGCCGAACCGGTTGTGACCGAACTGCCGGGCACGGTCGACGGCGAGGGGCTGGCCCGCGAGATCGCGCACCGCTCCTTCGTCCTCGTACGGAACCAGCGCGAGGCCCTCCCCCTGAAGCAGGGCGGCACGGTCGCTGTCATCGGCGCCGCCGCCCGCGACGCCCGCGTTCTCGGCGGCGGCTCCGCCACCGTCTTCCCCGCCCGGATCGTCTCCCCGCTCGACGGCCTCACCGCCGCCCTCCCCGAAGGCTCCCTCACCTACGCCGTCGGCGCCGACCCGAACGAGGAACTCGCCGTCGCGGACAGGGGATTCGAGCTCCGGGCCGTCTGCCGCGACCTCGACGGCACGGTCATCGGCACGGGTTCGGCCCCGAACGGCCAGCTCCAGTGGATGGGCTCGGACCTCCCGGACGGCGTCACCCACGAACGCCTCCACAGCGTCGAGCTGACCGGCACGTTCACCCCGCGCGAGAGCGGCTCGCACACCTTCGGCATCAAGGGCCTGGGCGCCTTCACCCTCACCGTCGACGGCACCACGCACTACGACGACGCCCAGCGCACCGACGAGGACGACCCCTTCGTGTCGTTCTTCGGCGCGCCCGTACCCCGCGCCCAGGCCGAACTGACAGCGGGCGAACCGGTAGAGGTCTCCCTGACCCACGTCGTCCAGCTCCCCGAAGGCATTCCCCTCAAGGTCATCAGCTTCTCGCTCTGCCACCAGGAGCCGCAGCGCGACCCCGACGAGCTGATCGCGGAGGCCGTCGAGACGGCCCGCGCCGCCGGCACCGCCGTCGTCGTGGTCGCCACCACCGACCGTGTCGAGTCCGAGGGCTTCGACCGCAAGGACCTCCGGCTCCCCGGCCGCCAGGACGACCTGGTCCGCGCGGTAGCCGCCGCCAACCCGAACACGGTCGTGGTGGTCAACTCCGGCTCCCCGGTCGAGCTCCCCTGGCGCGACGACGTGGCCGCCGTCCTCCTCACCTGGTTCCCCGGCCAGGAGGGCGGCGCCGCCCTCGCCGACGTCCTCACGGGTACCCACGAACCGGGCGGCCGCCTGCCCACCACGTGGGGCTCGCTCCCGGACGCCCCGGTCACCGAGGTCACCCCCACGAACGGCGAACTCCCCTACACCGAGGACGTGTTCATCGGCTACCGCGCCTGGGAGAAGGAGAACAGGACCCCGTCCTACCCCTTCGGCCACGGCCTCGGCTACACCGACTGGACGTACGGGTCGCTGGAGACCGACGGTACGAGGGTGACGGTACGCGTCCGCAACTCCGGTGAGCGCCCGGGCCGCGAGGTGGTCCAGCTGTACCTGGCCCCGACTGACTCGTCCACTGACCGTCCCGTGCGCTGGCTGGCGGGTTTCGCGACGGTCGAGGCGGAACCGGGGCAGACGGCGGAGGCGGTCATCGACATACCGGGCCGAGCCTTCGAGACCTGGGACGAGAGCACGAACTCCTGGACGCGCAGGAAGGGCACGTACGAGATCCAGGCGGCCCGCTCGATCGGGAACGTCCGCCTCACGGCAACGATCGAAGCGTAGGGGGACGCGCCTTCAGGGGCGCGGGGAACTGCGCGAACAACCACCACCGGCCCGCGGCGTCCCAACAACCCCGCGGGCCGAGCTCTCACTCACCACCAGAGAACCGATACACGGTCTCCGACCGATACACCCCACCGGGCCGCAGAACCGTACTCGGATACGACGCCCGGTTCGGCGAGTCCGGAAAGTGCTGCGTCTCCAGCGCGACCCCGTCCCCGGGCGAGAAGGGCGCGCCCAAGTGATCAGCCGTATAGAGCTGCACCCCCGGCTCGGTCGTCTCCACCGTCACCACACGCCCAGAACCGGGATCACTCAACACGGCAACCTCGACCGGCCCCTCCGTCACTCCCTTGTCCAGCACGAAGTTGTGGTCGTAACCACCGCCCACCTCCCGCCCCGCACGGAAGTCGAACCGCGTCCCCTCAACCGCGGCGAGCTCCCCCGTGGGGATCAGATCGGCGTCCACCGGCGTGTACCGGGAAGCGGCAAGGGACAGCCGATGACCAGCGGTGTCACCCGTCCCTGCCAGATTCCAGTACGTGTGATTCGTCAGGTTCACCACGGTCGCCGCATCGGTCCGCGCCTCGTACGAGATCCGCAGCGCCCCGTCCGCGCGGAGCGCATACGTGGCCGAGACCGACAGCCGCCCGGGGAACCCCTCCTCACCGTCGGGGCTGACCCGCGACAACCGCACACCGTGCTCCACCGGCTCCGCGTCCCACACATGCTTGTCGAAGCCCCGCTCGCCGCCGTGGAGGCAGTTGGGCCCGTTGTTGACCGTCAGTTCGTGCGTCCGGCCGTCCAGCGTGAACCGCCCGCCGGCGATCCGGTTCGCGTACCGCCCGGCCAGCACACCGAGGTACGGCTCGGGATGCGCGAGGTAGCCGTCGAGGTCCGCGAACCCCAGCACCACGTCCGAGACCCGCCCCTCCCGGTCGGGGACCTCGCACGACTGCACGATCCCGCCGTACGTCAGCACCCGCACCCGTACTCCGCCCCGCTCCAGGGTCCAGCGGTGGACGGAGGTGCCGTCGGGAAGCGTGCCGAAGAGTTCGCTCATGGGCGGAACCCTAGGTCACGGCCCGGGAAAAGCGGTGATCAGGCGGTGATCAGGAGGGATCCTCACGGGCGGTCACATTGCGGTACGCCATCTCCGCGAGCCGCGCCTGCCCGTTCCTGCTCGGGTGGAACCAGTCCCACTTGCTCAACTGCGCGGTCCCGAAGCGGTACTCGAAGACGGCGCCCCCGTCGAAGCGGCAGTACCGGTCCTTCGCGCACACGTCCTTCAGTACCTCGTTGTACGCCTCCACACGGTCCTGCACCGTGTCGCGCCGCCGGGTCGCCGCCGCGTCCAGGTCGTCCGGGTCGCCCAGCATCGACGGGCAGATGCCCAGCTTCCACACCTGCTTGCCGAGCGGGTTGGTACGGCCCTGGGACCACAGCCGCTTCAGATCGGGCACGCTCGTCACATACACCTGGGTCTTGGCCGAGGACTTGCGGAGCGTCTTCATGGCGTCCTCGAAGGAAGCGCGGAAAGCGTCGACGGACGTCATGGCATCGGTGGTCGCACGGCACGCGTCGTTCGCGCCGGCCATCACCGTCACCAGCTCCGGTCGCTTGGCCACCGCCTCCGTCATCTGTCCCGGCAGATCGGCCATCCGGGCCCCGGACACCGCGTAGTTCCAGCTGCGCTCGGCCGCCTTGGCGGGACCCAGGAGCCGTACGGCGAGGCTCTTGACCGTACGGTCGCTGCCGGTCGCCCACGAGACCTCCGGGCAGTCCGACAGCACCGAGCACGCGTCGAACCCACGGGTGATGGAGTCCCCGACGGCCGCGATCGAACGAGGCGTGCGGTCCCAGGTGGGCGTGGGGGAGGGCCGCGCCGACGCCTCCTTGCCGGACGGGCCGGGTGTTCCGCCACCGATGGCGTCACAGCCGGTCGCTCCCAGCAGGGTCGCCGCCACGACGGAGAGAACCGCCCGTGATCGGTGGCGTCGGTGCCGCATGCGTCGGTCCCCTCGTCGGTCGTACGATGGCCCCCCACCCCATAACAACGCGCGAAGGTTCCCTTTTGCGGCAGCTGCAACTGTGGGGCCCGTTACATGCGTCCCCTTGAGTGGCTGGGCATGCGAGAGGGACACATATCCGTCGGCGACTGCGCCACAGGAGTTACACCACGTCACGGTCGTACCCCGGCCGGGCGCGTGACCGTCGATCGAATGCGCGTCCCCACGGGTGAAACATCGCTTTTTCCCGGTGTCGGCTCCGACGGTACGTCACACTCCTTGCCCCGCCGCACGGTAGCCTCGCCCCGTGGCTGCCGCGCCGCTCACGTTCCGCTAAGTTACAAGATGTCCTGCTCTGTGGAGGCCCCGGTGACGACACGTGGAGTTCTGTACGTGCACTCCGCGCCGCGCGCGCTGTGCCCGCACGTCGAGTGGGCCGTCGCGGGCGTCCTCGGTACCCGTGTGAACCTCGACTGGATCAGACAGCCGGCGGCACCGGGCACCTGGAGATCGGAGTTCTCCTGGCAGGGCCAGGTCGGCACCGCGTCCAAGCTCGCCTCCGCGCTGCGCGGCTGGCACCTGCTCCGCTTCGAGGTCACCGCCGAGCCGTGCCCGACCGCCGAGGGCGAGCGCTACAGCTGCACCCCCGACCTGGGCATCTTCCACGCCGTCACCGGCATCCACGGCGACATCCTGA
The DNA here is from genome assembly GCF_040704615.1 of Streptomyces sp. NPDC046862. Classification (NCBI taxonomy): domain Bacteria; kingdom Bacillati; phylum Actinomycetota; class Actinomycetes; order Kitasatosporales; family Streptomycetaceae; genus Streptomyces; species Streptomyces sp. NPDC046862. Next base: position 48,117 of record NZ_JBEYXP010000076.1, read on the forward strand.
TCCCCGAGGACCGGCTGCGCGCCGCCCTGACCCGCTCCCAGCACGGCGAGACCGACCTGGAAGCCGAACTCGCCAAGCTCCTGGGCAAGCCCTGGGACGACGAACTGGAACCGTTCCGCTACGCGGGCGAGGGCGCTCCCGTGCGCTGGCTCCACCAGGTGGTCTGAGCGCTCCTTCCAGGGCGTGGGGGACCGTACGTGCTTTCAGTGAGCCTGGCCAAGGTGTGCCCGTCTGGTCAGGGCCTCTGGCCGGGGGCCTTCAGGGAGTCCAGCCAGTGGAGGAGGCGGGCGCCCTCGCGGGTCATGATGTCCGGGTCACGCAGGGCGTTGGCCAGAAGCGACATGCCCTGGTAGGCGGACACGAGGGTGACGGCGAGATCGTCAGGGTCGGGCAGCCCCAATGCGCGGAACTGGTGTCCGGCCCAGTCGAGCAGCCGTCGGATCACGGCGCCGGCCTCAGCGTCGAGGGTGCCGTCGGCGCGCTTGTCGAGTTCGACGGCGAGGGTGCCAGTGGGGCAGCCGTAGCGGGCTGCGGTGTCGCGCCGGCTGACCCAGGCCTCGATCAGGGCCTTGAGACGGTCGCGCGGGTTGGGCAACTGGTCCAGTGAACCAATGAGTTCACCCAGGTGCGTGCTGTGCTCGGACAATGCGGCCCGGACCAGCTCGTCTTTGGTTTTGAAGTAGTAGTAGACGTTTCCGACCGGGACGTCGGCCGCGTGTGCGATGTCGGCGAGGGTGGTGCGCTCGACGCCCTGCTCGTGCAGGACCTGTGCTGCCGCGGCGGTGAGCCGTCGGCGCTTGTCGGCTGCCTGTGCCCTGGGCTTCGCTGAGTTAGTCACCTAACCAACTGTAGATCTCCATCAAGGGGCGTGCTACTGTCCTCGAACTAAGTCAGCCAACTAACTTATTGAGGTTCTCATGATTGCCGTGACTGGAGCTACCGGGAACGTCGGCCGCGAACTGGTCCGCATCCTCGCCGAGGCAGGCGAGGCGGTGACCGCACTCTCGCGCGGCGAGGCGCGCGACATCCCCGTCGGCGTGCGCCACGTGCGGGCCGACCTCGCTGACCCCGATGGTCTGCGCCCCGCTCTCGACGGCGCCGACGCACTGTTCATGTTGGTGGCCGGCGACGACCCGCAAGGCGTCCTCGACGCTGCGAAGGCGGGCGGCGTCCGTCGGGTCGTCCTGGTCTCCTCTCTCGGCGTCGCGACCCGCCCGGACGCCTACCGCCACCCGGCCGCCTTCGAAGCCGCGCTCCTCGGCGCCAGCCTCGACGGGACCGTGCTGCGCTGCGGCGGGCTGGACTCCAACGCCTTGGCCTGGGCTGAGTCGATCCGCGCCGACCGGGTGGCCGCCGCCCCGTTCGGCGACGTCGGCCTGCCGATGGTCGACCCGGCGGACGTCGCCGAGGTCGCCGCCGCCGCGCTGCTGCAGCCCGGCCACGCCGGCTCCGTGTACGAGCTCACCGGCCCCGCCCCCACCACCCCGCGCCAGCGGGCTGCGGCGATCGGCGCCGCGCTCGGCGAGCCGGTCCGTTTCGTCGAGCAGACCCGTCAGGAGGCCCGAGAGCAGATGCTGGCGTTCATGCCCGAGCCGGTGGTGGAGGGCACCCTCGCCATCCTCGGAGAACCGCTGCCCGCCGAGCGCCGGGTGAGCCCCGACGTCGAGCGGGTCCTGGGCCGTGCGCCGCGCCCCTTCGCGGACTGGGCCGCCCGCAGCACCGCCGCCTTCCGCTGATTCGGTGGGGCGCCGCGCCCCCTCAACGCTCGCCCGCCGGCACATCGGCCGTGAGTTCAGCGTGACTGAGGTGCTTTCACTGGGAACCCACGGCGTCGGTGCGCTGCCCGACACGGAGGACACTCAGGTAGCGGCGTGACGCTCGGTCGCCCATCCGCGTGCGGATGCGCTCGGCGATGGCGTCGAGCAGGGGCTCACGGACGTCGCGGTCGAGTCTCCGGTACAGCGACAACGAGCGAAGGTGATCGGCAAAGCCGTCTCC
>NZ_JBEYXP010000077.1:0-48277 GCF_040704615.1 Streptomyces sp. NPDC046862
GCCACACCGGCGGCGATCGAGTACGCCCGCCGCTGGCGGGACATGCCGAAGGTGGTGTTCTCCTCTACGACCAGCACGGTCGACTGGAACACCCGTCTGGTCACGGGCGACGCGGTCACCGAGATCACCAGGCTCAAGGCCGACGACGGCGGCCCCATGGACATCGTCGGTGCCACACTCGCCGCGGCGGCCATGCGGGCCGGGCTGATCGACGAGTACGCGGTCGTCACCCATCCGGTCCTGGTGGGCGGCGGCACGCCGTTCTTCACGGCCCTGGACCACTGGGTGAACCTGAGCCTGGTGGAGACCCGGACGTTTCCTGACGGCGTGGTGCTGACCAGGTACGAGACAAGGCGCTGAGTGCCCGACGTCGGATCAGCGCGGCTGACGCCCTGGCGCGCGGACGAGGTGGGGTCAGAAGGGCCGGCAGTCACCCGAATGAGGCAACAGGGCCCAGGCCCAGGCACTCTCAGCCGTGCCAGGTCGGCCGACAACACACGAAAAACGGTGTGTGGCCCGAACCCCTACCCAGGGCCCGGGCCACACGCCGTTCAGCAAAAGCCGACGCCGAACTCACACCGTCCGGAACGCCAGCACAACATTGTGCCCACCAAACCCGAACGAGTCGTTCAGCGCCGCGATCCGCCCCTCGACGGGCAGCTTCCGGGCCTCCCCGCGCACGACATCCGCGTTGGCCTCGGCCTCGGGGTCGAGGTTCTCCACGTTGATCGTCGGCGGAGCCACCCGGTGGTACAGCGCCAGCACCGTGGCGACGGACTCGACACCACCGGCGCCACCCAGCAGGTGACCGGTCATGGACTTCGTGGCGGAGACCGCGAAGTGGTCCGTGTCGTCGCCGAAGACCTTGCGCAGCGCCTTCAGTTCGGCGACGTCACCGGCCGGCGTAGAGGTCGCGTGCGCGTTGACGTGCACGATCTGGGACGGGTCCAGATCGTTCCTGTCCAGCAGGTTCTGCAGGGCGTGGGCGATGCCCCGCCCCTCCGGCTCCGGCTGCACGATGTCGTGGCTGTCGGCGGAGATGCCCTGGCCGACCGCCTCGGCGTACACCCGCGCACCGCGCCTGGCGGCGTGCTCGGCGGACTCCAGGACGATCACGCCGGCGCCCTCACCGAGGACGAAGCCGTCGCGGGCGACGTCGTAGGGACGCGAGGCGCCCTGCGGGTCGTCGTTGTTCTTGGACATCGCCATCATGTTGCCGAACGCGGCGATCGGCAGCGGGTGGATGGCCGCCTCGGTGCCGCCGGCGACGACGATGTCGGCGCGGCCGGAGCGGATCATCTCGATGGCGTAGCCGATGGCCTCGGCGCCCGACGCGCAGGCGGAGACCGGGGTGTGCACACCGGCGCGGGCGCCGACGAGCAGACCCACGTTGGCGGACGGGCTGTTCGGCATCAGCATCGGCACGGTGTGCGGGGAGACACGGCGGACGCCCTTCTCCCTCAGCACGTCGTACTGGTCGAGCAGGGTCGTGACGCCGCCGATGCCGGAGGCGATGACCGCGCCCAGCCGGTCGGGGTCGACGTCCGAGCCCTCGGCGCCGGCCTTGTCGGTGAAACCGGCGTCCGCCCACGCCTCCTTGGCCGCGATCAGCGCGAACTGCGCCGAGCGGTCCAGACGGCGGGCCTGCGGCCGGGGAATGACCTCGGACGGCTCCACGGCGATCTGCGCGGCGATACGGACCGCCTGCTCGGAGGCCCAGTCCTGCTTCAGCGGGCCGGCGCCGGAACGTCCGGCGACCAGGCCCTCCCAGGTAGAGGCCGCGTCGCCACCCAGCGGTGTGGTTGCGCCGATACCGGTGACGACCACGGTGCGATTGGTCGAGCTCACGGGAATTCTTTCTCCAACGGATACGAGGATTCAGCGGCGCCACCGCCGGGTGGCGGGGCAGTCGGCCCACGGACCTGTCTGTCGATCAGGTCCGGGAGGCCGGCCCGGGTGATCGGTCGATCAGCCCTGGTGCTTGAGGATGTACTCGGTCGCGTCGCCGACCGTCTTGAGGTTCTTGACGTCGTCGTCGGGGATCTTGACGTCGAAGCGCTCTTCGGCGGCGACGACGACCTCGACCATGGACAGCGAGTCGACGTCCAGGTCGTCGGTGAAGGACTTGTCCAGCTGGACGTCCTCAACCGGGATGCCGGCGATCTCGTTCACGATGTCGGCGAGACCGGCGACGATCTCTTCCTGAGTGGCGGCCATGTCAGGCGCTCCTTCGTTGTTGTCCAGAGGGTGTGGCGCCCGCCGCGTTGGCGGCAGGTGGTGCATTTCCCGCACCGGAAGCATGATCCGGCACGGAGTGCCTAGGGGAGGGTAACGACCGTCGCTGCGTACACGAGACCCGCCCCGAAGCCGATGACGAGCGCGGTGTCGCCGCTCTTCGCCTCGCCGGTCGCCAGGAGCCGCTCCATCGCGAGCGGGATCGAGGCGGCCGAGGTGTTGCCGGTGGTACGGATGTCACGGGCGACCGTGACGTGCTCCGGCAGTTTGAGGGTCTTCACCATCGAGTCGATGATCCGCACGTTGGCCTGGTGCGGGATGAAGACATCCAGGTCGTCCGAGGTGATCCCGGCCGCGTCCAGCGCCTGCTGGGCGACCTTCGCCATCTCGAACACGGCCCAGCGGAACACCGCCTGGCCCTCCTGCGTGATCGCGGGGAACTTGACGTTGCCCGCGCTGTCCAGCGGAAGCTTGGAGACATCGCCGATCCGGAACTGGTCCCACGGCACCGTCTGCTTGATCGTCTCGGACTTGTCACCCTCGGAGCCCCACACCGTCGGGCCGATGTGCGGTTCCTCGGAGGGGCCGACGACCACGGCACCCGCGCCGTCACCGAACAGGAAGGCCGTGGCCCGGTCCTCCAGGTCGGTCAGGTCGCTCAGCCGCTCCACGCCGATGACAAGTACGTACTCCGCTGATCCCTCGACGACCATGCCCTTGGCGAGCGTCAGCCCGTAGCCGAAGCCCGCGCAGCCCGCCGAGATGTCGAACGCGGCGGCCTTGTCCGTGCCGAGCTTGTCGGCGATCTCCGTGGCGACGGCCGGGGTCTGGCTGAAGTGCGAGACGGTCGAGACGACCACCGCGCCGATCTGCTCGGCCGTGATCCCGGCGTCCGCGATGGCCTTGCCGGACGCCTCGATCGACATCGCGGCGACGGTCTCCTCGTCGCTCGCCCAGTGCCGGGTCTCGATGCCCGAGCGTGAACGGATCCACTCGTCGGACGAGTCGATCGTCTCCAGGATCACCTCGTTGGGCACCACCCGGGTCGGGCGGTAGCCGCCGACACCCAGGATGCGTGCGTAAGGTGCGCCCTTGCGTGCCTTGATCTTCGACATTGCTCTGCGGGCTCCTTGGTCAGGCACCCGCCGCGTCAGCGGCAGATGTCGCTGTCTCCGCGATGAGCTCGCGAGCAGCGTCGAGGTCGTCGGGGGTCTTGAGCGCCAGCGTCTTCACGCCGGGCAGCGCGCGCTTGGCGAGACCCGTGAGCGTGCCGCCCGGGCACACCTCGACGAGCGCGGTCACGCCCAGCTCCTTGAACGTCTCCATGCACAGGTCCCAGCGCACCGGGTTGGCGACCTGCCCGACCAGCCGGGACAGCACCTCGGAGCCGGTGGCGACGGCCTGACCGTCCTTGTTCGACACGTAGGTGACCTTCGGGTCGGCCGGCGTCAGGGCCTCGGCGGCCTTGGCGAGCGCGTCGACCGCGGGGGCCATGTGGTGCGTGTGGAAGGCGCCCGCGACCTTGAGGGCGATCACCTTGCGCACGCCCTCGGGCTTGTCCTCGTTCAGCGCCGCGAGCTGTTCCAGGGTGCCCGCGGCCACGATCTGGCCCGCGCCGTTGACGTTCGCCGGGGTCAGACCCAGCTTCTCCAGGTGCGGGATCGTCGTCTCGGGGGCGCCGCCGAGCAGCGCGGACATGCCGGTCTCGGTGATCGCGGCGGCCTCGGCCATGGCCAGCCCCCGCCTGCGTACGAGGCTCAGGGCGGCCGCGTCGTCGAGGACGCCCGCGAAGGCGGCCGCGGTGATCTCACCGACGCTGTGCCCGGCGACCGCGCCGGGAGCGAGGTCCGCGCCCGCCGCGTCAGCGGCTGATGTCTGGGTACCCAGTGCCGCGGCGGACAGCAGACCGGCCGCGACCAGCAGCGGCTGGGCCACCGCGGTGTCACGGATGGCGTCCGCGTCGGCCTTCGTGCCGTAGTGGGCGAGGTCCAGCCCGATGGCGTCCGACCACGTGCCGAGACGGTCGGCGGCGCCGGGCAGTTCGAGCCAGGGGGTCAGGAAGCCGGGCGTCTGGGCGCCCTGGCCGGGAGCGACGAGTACGAGCACTCTCACACTCTCTCTTGGGGACGGCCGCAGCCGCCCGTGGGGACAGGGACGAAGAACAGGGGGGCGTTTTGTGGGCCTCCAACAAAACCCTATGCCTGGAGATCTCCGTCGACCAGACGCCCCAGGATCAGTGCGATGCGCAGTGTGAACGCGGAGCGTACATCAGAAGGCGACCAGCCGGTGACGTCTGTCACACGTCGAAGCCGGTAGCGCACGGTGTTGGGATGGACGAAAAGCATCCGTGCGGCGCCCTCCAGACTTGACGCCTGCTCCAGATACACGCTGAGGGTCTCCAGCAGCGCCGAACCGGCCTCTTCCAGTGGTCTGTAGATCTCCTCCACCAACTGCTCGCGAGCGCTCGGATCCCCGGCGATCGCGCGTTCCGGAAGCAGATCGTCCGCCAGAACGGGCCGGGGCGCGTCCTGCCAGGCGGAACACGCCTTGAGCCCGGCCGCGGCGGCCTGCGCCGACCGCGTGGCGGCCAGCAGATCGGGCACGATCGGCCCGGCGACCACGGGCCCCGCGGCATAGGGCCCGATCAACGACTTCGCCACCTGCAACGGATCGTTGCTGCCACCCGCGATCACGACGAGCCGGTCGCCCAGCACCCCCGTGAGCACCTGCAGCTTGGCGTGCCGGGCCGCGCGCCGGATCGCCTCGACGGTCAGCTCACTGTCACCGTCGGGGGCGGTCCCCAGCACCACGCACACGTTCTCGGGAGCGTTCCACCCGAGCGCGGCCGCCCGCGACACGGCCCCCTCGTCCGCCTCGCCCGACAACACGGCGTTCACCACGAGCGACTCCAGCCGGGCGTCCCACGCGCCGCGTGCCTCGGCGGCCTGGGCGTACACCTGGGCGGTGGCGAAGGCGATCTCACGCGCGTACACGAGGAGTGCCTCGCGCAACACGGACTCGTCCCCGGGAGCGGCCACCTCGTCAATGGCGCTCTCCATCACCTCGATGGTCGTCCGCACCATCTCCACGGTCTGCCGCAGCGTGATGGCCCGGGTCAGTTCGCGAGGAGCGGTCCCGAAGACATCGGTGGAGATGGCCTGCGGGGCGTCCGGATGCCGGAACCACTCCGTGAAGGCGGCGATACCCGCCTGTGCCACCAGCCCGATCCACGAACGGTTCTCCGGCGGCATCGCCCGGTACCACGGCAGCGTCTCGTCCATGCGCGCGATGGCCTGGGCGGCGAGGCTTCCGGACGACTTCTCCAGCCGCTTCAGCGTTCCGGAGTGCGGGTGGACATCGTGGGGCGAGGACTTGCTGGCTTCGGGCACGGGACAAGACTGCCTTATCGGTACGCCGGGATGGGGCGGTGGGTCGCTACCGTGTAGTACGTGATGGACGTACGCCGTGCTGGTGAGCGCTACAGCGGTGGGGACGCGGCAGCGGGGATCTCCTCGTCGCACGCCTTCTCCTTCGGCCCGCACTACGACCCGGACAACCTCCGCTTCGGGCCGTTGCTCGCCTGCAACGAGGAGCGGCTGGCCCCTGGCGCGGGCTTCGACGAGCACCCGCACAGCCACACCGAGATCGTGACGTGGGTGGTGGAGGGGGAGCTGACGCACCGCGACTCGTTCGGTCACGAGACGGTCGTACGGCCCGGGGATGTGCAGCGGCTCAGCTCCGGGGGCGGTGTGCGTCACGTGGAGCGCAACGACGGGAACGTCCCGCTCACCTTCGTCCAGATGTGGCTGGCACCCCTTGAGCCCGGCGGCGAGCCCGCGTACGAGATCGTCCACGGCATCGCGGACTCCACGCCGTACGCGGTTCCGGAGGCGGGGGCCATGCTGCACGTGCGGCGGTTGGGGGCGGGGGAGCGGACGGCGGTTCCGGACGCGGCGTTCGTGTACGTGCATGTGGTGCGGGGGGAGGTGCGGCTGGACGGGGTTGAGCTGGGGGTGGGGGACTCGGCCAGGATCACGGACGGGAAGGACCTGGAGACGATGGCGGTGTCGGAGGCCGAGGTGCTGGTCTGGGAAATGACCGTCGGCTGAGCGCGCGTGGTGGTGTGGTTTCCTGCCGTGTCTCAAAAGCCCAGCCGGTGAGCGCCTCCAGGGCTCGGGGAGCCACCCCTCGCCCGCGAGCGTCCGCGGCGGTCCAGTAGCCCACTTCGGCCGAAGCTTTGCCGGGGGCTACGTTCTTGAGGACCACATCGCCGACCAGCCGCCCGCGATCTAAGCTGCGTTGCGTTTCAAGGACCGCAAGGCTGAACCGGACACCTGCCGTCCAACCCCGTTCCTGGGCCCGCACCCATCGGACCGCGTCGGCCTCGTCGTCCACGACAGAGCTCGTCCAGTGGCGCAGTGCGGGATCGCGGTATGCCTCGACCAGCGCCGCGACGTCCTCCGTACACCACGGGCGAAGTCCCGCAACTTTTCAGTGGACTGAGGGGCAGATGGGTCGCCGGCCTCGAAACCTGCAATGGCACAGGGTCGGTTGCCCTGACGCCGCTGTCCACCTGATCCGGCTTCCGCAGCTCTTCCGTGCAGGGGCGTCAATGACGGCGAGCGGTCAATAGCCAAGCCGTGTCGACGAAGGCGATGGCACCCCAGATCCAGCAGACGACCGGGACTGTGGCAGGCGCTAACGCCGTAGCGAGGGTGCCCAGGCTGATCGTGCCCAGCACCACTCCTGCACTGCGCCTGGTGGCCAGTGCGGTGCGGAGGGGGCCTGGCTCAGCCAGCCGCCCCGCCAGGTACGCGTCGAACGCTTCCGCGACCTGGTCGTCGATCTCGTCACGCATCTGTGCATTCAGTGAGTCGGACACGGCTGGCCCCCTCCAGTCCGGCGAACGTCAAAGTGGCAGCCGCTACTTGCCGCATGTCAGTAGCCGCGAGCACCCTTGCCCCGAATCTAGCGTCTACAGAGTATTTTTGCAAAGAATCTCTGCACCTACTGCAGAGAGTCTCTGCAGTAGAATGAGGCGCATGGCTGAGCGTCCCGAGACAAGAGTGCTGACCGGCCCGGACCTCAAGGCCTTCTACAAGGCGCTGGCCAATCCGGTGCGCCGCGACATCCTGAGCTACCTCGGCGAACACGGTGAAGCGAACTCCACCAGCGTCGCCAAGGCGCTCGGCGAGAGCACCGGCACGACGAGCTACCACCTGCGCAAGCTCGCCGACCTCAAGCTGATCGCTGAGATCGAGGAGCGCTCCAGCGGCCGTGAACGCTGGTGGAAGTCGCTCATGACGGATATTTTCACGCCCCCGGGGCTGGAAATGACAGCCGACGAACGCGAGGCCGCACTGAAGATCGGTGCGCTCAAGATGACGCAGGATCTGAGTCTGGTCGTCAAGGCCTACACGGGGTACGACAGTTCGGCAGGCTGGAACCAGATTTACCGTTCTCGTCTTTGGATGACGAAGGACCAGGCAGCGGCGTTCGCCGAGGAGTACCAGGCGCTGCTGCACAAGTACGTGACCGAGCCAGGTGACCGCCCCGCCGGCTCGAGGCGCATGGCCGTACGTCTGGTAATGCTGCCGGATGAAGGGTCCGGCTTCGCTCTCCCTGAGGAGGGCGCGCGACAAGAGGGCTCCGATCTAGGCTGAACGGCCCTCGTGCATGAACCCGGTGAGGGCCAGGTTGTGGAGCCGGGCGATGCCGAGCATGGCCTGGTGAACGCCGTCGCCCTTGAGCCGGCAGTCGCGCAGGATCTCGGGCCTGTGGACTACCGCAGACCGTCGACGAACGCCTGCCAGGCGGCCGTGCTGACGATCATGACGGGGCCGGACGGGTCCTTGCTGTCGCGCACCGGTACGGCGCCGGTGGGGCAGCCGTCGGCCACCTCGACGCAGTCACCGCCCGTGTTTCCGCTGTAGCTGGACTTACGCCACTGCGCGTTCTTCAGACCGGGGTCGTTCTCCATAACGCTCCTCCATCACCCGGGTGATCAATGCCGCCGAGGCCTCAACGCAGAGGGCAGCAGCTTGGAGTTCGAGTGCCTGGCCAAGACGCCGGACGTATTGATGGAAACCTGCGCCGACCGCACTGCTCTCAGCCCCGCAGATCCCCCAGCACCGCATCCGTGAACACCGGCCACGCCTCGATCGCCCACGGCCCGAACGCACGGTCGGTCAGCGCCACACACGCCACCCCCGCCACCGGATCCACCCACAGGAACGTGCCCGACTGCCCGAAGTGACCGAAGGTCCGAGGCGAGGACGAGGAACCCGTCCAGTGAGGCGACTTGGAGTCGCGGATCTCGAAGCCGAGTCCCCAGTCGTTGGGGTTCTGGTGGCCGTACCCCGGCAGCACTCCCTTCGTGCCGGGGTAGTGGACGGACATCGCCTCCGCGACCGTACGAGGGTCGAGCAGCCGGGGCGCCTGCACCTCCACCGCGAACCGCACGAGATCGTCCACCGTCGAGACCCCGTCCTTGGCGGGCGAGCCGTCGAGCGAGGTCGACGCCATCCCGAGCGGCTCAAGGACCGCCTGCCGCGCGTACTCCGCGAACGGAATGTCCGTCGCCTTCGCCACGTGGTCCCCCAGCGCCTCGAACCCCGCGTTGGAGTACAGCCGCCGCTCCCCGGGCGCGGACGTCACCCGGTGCTCGTCGAAGGCCAGCCCGGAGGTGTGGGCGAGCAGATGCCGGACCGTGGAGCCGGGCGGGCCCGCAGGCTCGTCCAGCTCGACGGCCCCCTCCTCGTACGCGACCAGCACGGCGTACGCGGCGAGCGGCTTGGTGACCGAGGCCAGCGGGAAGCGGTGCCCGGTGGGGCCGTACGACCCGAGGACCCTGCCGTCCGCACGGACGACGGCCGCCGCGGCCGTGGTCACCGGCCAGTTCTCGATCAACGCAAGGCTCTGAAGGGACATGTGTACGAGGTTATGCGGCTCAGAAACGCAGCCGCATCAAGGGGTCCGGTGTGCGCTGGAAACCGAGCGAGGCGTACAGAGGCCGGGCGTCGGCGGAGGCGGTGAGGTCGACCTGACCCGCTCCCTTCTCGCGGAACCAGTCCAGGAGCGCCTCCATACAGGCGCGGGCGTGCCCCTGGCGGCGCTGGTCCGGGTCGGTGGCCACGCTGAACACGTACCCGACGGTGCCCTGTGGGTTCCGGGCCCGCCCGATCCGGTACTCGATCGTCCCGACCACCAGCGCGGCGAGCGCCCCGGGCCGGGACGGGTGGTCCACCACGAAGGCCGCGAAGTCCCCGTCCGCGTCGGCCAGTCTGCCGCGTATCGTCGGGAGGGATGCGGCATGCCAGTCCGTGGAGGTCTCCGCCCCCGCCATCGCATCGATCATCACCTGACGCAGCCGGAGCACTTCCTCCGCGTCCTCGGGCACCGCACGGCGTACCAGACTCATGATCCACACGGTATCCAGTGGAGCCGTGAGCCGTCGCCGCAATTTCAGTCGCCGGAATTTCATCTGAATCCGCTTGCTTGGAGTGCACTCCAAGGTTCTAGCGTTGAGGTCATGACGGTGATGGAGACAACAGGCACCAGGACCGACAGCTGCGCCGTCGCGTGGCACGCCGACCGGCGGCCGGACGGCCAGGACAAGTACACGATCAGCGAGGTCGTCGGCCTCACCGGCCTGACGGCGCACACCCTGCGCTGGTACGAGCGCATCGGACTGATGCCGCACATCGACCGCTCCCACACCGGCCAGCGCCGCTACAGCAACCGCGACCTGGACTGGCTCGACCTCGTCGGCAAGCTCAGGCTCACCGGCATGCCGGTCGCCGACATGGTGCGGTACGCGGAACTGGTCCGCGAGGGCGACCACACGTACGGGGACCGTTTCGACCTGCTGAAGGCCACCCGGGAGGACGTGCTGGCCCGGATCGCCGAGCTCCAGGACACGCTGGCGGTGCTCGACCGGAAGATCAATTTCTACGCGAACGCCGGGCAGGCCCTGGCATCGGAGAGGGCCTGATGACCAACGGCAAGATCACGACGGCACGGCTCGGCGACGGCGGGCCCGAGGTCGGCGTACAGGGCCTCGGCTGCATGGGCATGAGCTTCGCGTACGGCCCCTCGGACGCCGGGGAGTCACGGGCGACCCTGGAGAGGGCGCTGGAACTCGGCGTCACGCTCTACGACACGGCCGACGCGTACGGCCTGGGGGAGAACGAGACGTTCCTGGCGCCCTTCTTCAAGGCGCACCGGGACGAGGTCGTCATCGCCACGAAGTTCGCCCTCTCGATCCCGCCGGACGACCCCACACGGCGGATCATCCGCAACGACCCGCCGTACATCCGCAGTTGTGTGGAGGCCAGCCTCAAGCGGCTGGACGTCGAGGCGATCGACCTCTACTACATGCACCGGCGGAACCCGGACGTGCCGATCGAGGAGAGCGTCGGCGCCATGGCCGAGCTGGTCCGCGAGGGCAAGGTCAAGCACCTCGGGCTGAGCGAGGTCACCGGCGGCGAGCTGCGGGCCGCGCAGGCCGTGCACCCCATCGCGGCCGTGCAGTCGGAGTGGTCGCTGTTCAGCCGGGACATCGAGGCGGGCGTCGTACCGGCCGCCCGCGAGCTGGGTGTGGCCCTCGTGCCGTACTCACCGCTCGGCCGGGGCTTCCTCACGGGCGCCTTCTCCAACCCCGAGAAGGACCTCCACGCTGACGACTTCCGCCGTCAGCAGCCCCGCTTCACCGGCGACAACGCCGCCGCCAACGCGGCACTCCTGGAGCCGGTCCGCTCGGTCGCCAAGTCCCACGGCGTCTCGCTCGGCCAGATCGCCCTGGCCTGGGCGCAGCAGCGGGCACAGGTGCACGACCTGCCGGTCGTGCCCATCCCCGGCACCCGCAAGCGCAGCCGGGTGGAGGAGAACGCGGCCGCGACGCGCATCGTCCTCACCGACGACGAGCTGGCCCTCCTGGAGCCGATCGCGGCCGAGGTGGCGGGCGACCGCTACGCGGACATGACGTTCACGTCGGCGGGCCGGGAGTAGGCACCCCGGCGACCCGTCGACATCGGGAACGCCCGTCGACACCGGGAACGCCCGGCGGCTAATGGTCGCCGGGCGTGACCAGCCCCGACTCATAGGCGAAGATCACGGCCTGCGCGCGGTCGCGCAGGTCCAGCTTCGCCAGGACGCGGCCGATGTGGGTCTTCACCGTCTGCTCGGCGAGCACCAGGTGGCCCGCGATCTCCTGGTTGGACAGGCCTCGGGCGATCAGTTCCAGCACCTCGGTCTCGCGCGGGGTGAGGCCCTTCAGCCGCCGCGACCGGTGCCTGCGCGGGGCGGGCCGCGCCTGCGCGAAGTCGGCGATCAGACGGCGCGTCACCCTCGGGGCGAGCAGCGCGTCACCGGCCGCCACCACGCGCACCGCCGAGATCAGGTCGGCCGGGGGCGCGTCCTTGAGGAGGAACCCCGAGGCTCCCGCCCGCAGCGCGTCGTACACGTAGTCGTCCACGTCGAACGTGGTCAGCATCAGCACCTTCGGACGGTGCGCCACGTCTTCCTCGGGGGCTCCCGGGTCCAGCAGCTCGCGGGCCGCCGCCAGACCGTCCATCTCCGGCATCCGTACGTCCATGAGGACGACGTCGGGCCGCTCCCGGCGCCCCAGCTCCACGCCCTGCCTGCCGTCAGCGGCCTCGCCCACGACATCGATGTCGCTCTGCGCGGCCAGCAGGGCGGCGAACCCGGCGCGGACCATGGCCTGGTCGTCGACGATGATCACCCGGATGGTCATGGAGAGGACGGACTCCCTTCGTCGGGCGTGGTCATCGGGAGCCGCGCCGCCACGCGGAACCCCCCGTCGGGCAGCCGTCCGACATCAAGGGTGCCGCCGACCAACCGTACGCGCTCGCTCATGCCGACCAGGCCGTGCCCTGTGCCGCCCCACTCCAGCGGCGAACTCGGTTCGGTGGCGGGCCCGTTGACCACGAGCACCGTCAGATGGCCCTCGTCGGTGGAGAGCGACACCCGGGTGGGGGCGCCGGGGGAGTGCCGCACGACGTTGGACAGGGCCTCCTGCACGATGCGGTACGAGGACAGGTCCACGGCCGGTGACACCTTCACCGACTCGCCGAGGACACCCGGCTCGGGAAGGGACAGTTCGACCGGGACGCCGCCGCGTCTGGTCGCCTCGACGAGCTGGTCCAGCTTGTCGAGGCCCGGCTGCGGGGCCCGCTCGCCCCGCGCGTCCTCGCTGCGCAGCACCTGGAGCAGCCGCCGCATCTCCCCGAGCGAGTCGCGGGCGCCGGCGGCTATCGACTCGAACTCCCCGCGCACCTCGTCCGACACACCGGAGAGCCGGTACGAAGCGGAGTCCGCCTGGACCGAGATCACCGTCATGTGGTGGGCCACGACGTCGTGCAACTCCCGTGCGATCCGGGCCCGTTCCTCCAGCAGGGTGCGCTGGGCCCGCTCGGTCTCGCTGATGGCCTCCTGCTCGACGAGCCGGCGCCGCGTCTCACCGCGCTCCCGCAGCAGTGAGCCGAGCAGCAGCACGATCCCGCTGAGGACGATCAGCAGGGCACTGGTGTCCGGGCCGTCCTTGCCGGTCGGGTTGCGGAACGCGCTCAGCAGGAGACTCGCGACCACGGTGACCAGCCAGACACCGAGCAGCGTACGACGCGTCTCGCGCAGGGAGAGCGCCAGGCACAGGAACAGATAGCCCACGACGACCATGGGGGTCCAGGGAGCCGGTCGGCCCCCCACGTCGGCCTGTACCACCAGGAACGCCCCGGCGATGTCCGCCACGACGACGATCCGCCACGCCTGCAGGGGATGGACCACGGCCAGCAGCAGGGGCGCGGCCTGAGCGAAGCCGAGCGCTATCGCCAGGCCGCCGTTCACGCGGTAGTCGTACGCGAGGACCTGGGTGGTGACGGGGATCAGGACGGCGGCGAGCCCCACCGCGACCACGTACGGCAACCGCCGCATCCACCGCCTGGGCGACCGCGCGAACAACGCCTCGCCCGCCCAGGGCGGGGTGCGGAGCTCGTGGTCGGAAGACGTCGATTCGCTGCTCATGGCCTCAAAACCTTAGGCAGCGGGCGCCGTCTCGCCGTCATACCAGGGAGCTGAGCTTCATGTCATACCTGGGTATGAGCGACCCTTCAGGGGCGCGGGGCTGTGTCGATGTGCGGCTCCGCCGCGTGGGCGCGACAAGCCACACACGGCCCGCAGTCGACGAACTCGCCCGCACCCCCACGGCTAAAGCTCCGCCAACAGCTCCGCCTTCTTCGCCGAGAACTCCTCGTCCGTCACCAACCCCGCCTCGTGCAACTCCCCAAGATGCCGAATCCGATCAGCGATATCGGCAGGGTCACGCCGCGCCCCACCCGCAGGCAACGCACCCGCCGAACCCGCGGAGCGCACCGCCGCCAACACCGCCGCCGCGAACGGCAACGACTCGTGCACGGGCCCGTACCCCAGCCCGAACACCACGGAGGCGGGATCCTGGTCGGCCTGGGGCGGCGAACCCCCGTCCGCGTCGCGGCTGAGCAGCCGCAGGTGTCCCTCGAAGACCTCGGGGGACCGCCACTCGACCCCGCTCAGGTCGGCGACCGGAAAGCTCTGGTCGCCGGCCTTCCACTTCGCCGAGGAGGCCCCCGTCCAGAACCACCGGAACGACACGGACTTCCCGTCGAAGGACGCCTTCGCGTCGTACGCCTTGAACTGCAGCGGTGCCTCGGGCGGGGCCACGAGATAGCGCTCCGCCGGGCTGTCGTCCTCGGTGAGCTGCGCGCGTAGCTCGTCCGCGTAGTACTCGGCGAGGGTTTCGCGCTCGGCGGGCAGGACGAGGCGGTACGGGTCACAGGCCTCCTTCAGCTGGCCCGCGGCAGCCTCCATCAGCGGGTCGGCGCCCGGTCGTGGCTCGGCGCGCAGGACGACGGTCCCGCGCTTCCCCTGTGTCAGCGTCACCGCCGCGATCGCTTCCAGGGGAATGCGCCGCTCGCCGAGTGCCTGGAACAGCTTCGGCGTGCGGATTCCCCGTTCGAAGCGGATGAGCACGGAGTCCGACTCGAACTCCCAGGCGGCATGAAATCCGGCCAGTACGTCACCCATGCGGCTCATCGTATGCGTGAGGCGCGTCTTCGTCCCCTCCTCCGTCAGGCGGTGATTCCTTCGTCCTCTACGCGCGTCAGGCCGCCACGGCGGCGGACAAACCCTCCTGGCACGCGTTTTCCTGGTGTTGCCGCAGTGCGCAGTGCACCGCGCGATACGCGCCAACACCGATCTCGGCGAAGTTGCGCAGGCTCTCGGTGCCGGGCTCGAAGTAGCCCGCGTGACCCTTCGCGCCGTCCGCCGACAGTACCCGTGCCCCGAACGCCGAGGACACCGGGTCGGCGCCGTGGCCGAGGCCGCCGACCTCCATGTAGGGCACGTCCTGGATCCAGTCGTCGGCGTCCCGGGTCGCCCAGACCCGGGCCGAGGTGTGCAGCTGGGACGCCTTCTCGGCGCGCATGCCGGGGCTGCCCGCCACCGCGATGTCGGAGACCCGGGCGGGTAGTTGCCGCGCGGCGACCCCGCACAGCACCGAGCCGTAGCTGTGGCAGTACAGCGCGACGGACGAGTCGCCGGGCAACGCCCGCACCAGCGCGTTGAGCCGGACGGCGCCCTGCTCGGCGCGCAGCGCGGTGGCCGCCTCCATGCCGAGCCCGCTGGGCGACGTGTAGTCGGCCCAGGCGATCACCGCCGTACGGGTCGTGGGGTCGGCCGAGCGCTCGGCCGTGTACAGGGCGCTCGCCATGCCGGCGGGTGCCGAGTACCTGCGGTTCGTGCGCTGGAAGGTGAGCACGTCGGTGTCGACGCCGGGCACGACCACCGAGACGCGCTGGGCCCTGGCGAGGTCGCCGAAGACCTCGGCGACCCGGCCCGAGCCCTCGGGGTCGAAGGCGAGGATCCGCCGCCCCGGCTGCATCAGGTCCTCGAAGCGGTGCATACGGCGGCCCGCGTCGTACTGGCCGACGTCGGAGAGCCGCTTGTCGTGCATGCGTTCGAGCTCGATGTCGCGCTGCTCTTCCAGCGCGACGCGGTTCGCGCGGTAGCGGAGCTCGACGGGCGCGCCGTTCATGTTGCCGACCGCGAGCGGGTAGCGGTCGGCGAGGTGGGTGCGCTGCCGTTCGTTGAGCGTGGCGAAGAAGTGGGCGAACCGACCCGGGGAGGAGTCGGCGTCCGGCAGCGCGCGTCCGTCGACGTGTCCGTGGTTCCACGCGGAGAGCGAGGCCTGCAGCGGTGATGACCCCCGGTGGCCGCGGATCGCGGTCCAACCGGTGGTCGCCAGCATCACGAACACGACGGCCAACGCGAGCAGTGCGCGCCAGACGTTGAGTTGGGGAGAGGGGTCGAAGGAAGTCACTGAAAGGACACACTAGGAGAACGGAAGGGTCTCGCGTTAACCGAGTGAGAGGGATCACGTTTCGCACGCAGGCGTTTCACATACCCCTTGCGTTCACGCGCGTGTCGGCCCCATTCCTCAACCTGTTCGCCACTTCCCCGCCAACACCGGCCCCACCGCGTCGAGATACCTGGTGGTCAGCGCGCGGAGCTCGGGGAGGCCGAGGTCCCCGCTCGTCCCCCAGAGCCGCTCCATGACCCTGATCACACCGGCGAAGAGGGCCACCGCGACGCGCGGCCGCGGGTCGGTGTCCACGTCGAGCCCCTCGCGCTCGGCGATGATCCGCGCGACCTCCTCGGCCACCTCGTCGTTGCGGCGCAGATGGGCGGCGAGGAGCGCGGGCGTGGACTCGGTCAGCCGGCACATGCGCAGGTAGAGGTCGATCGGCACGACCTGCTCGACGGCCGCGCCGATGGTGTCCCAGCCCTCCAGTACGGCGTTGCGCAGTGCCTCCAACGGGGCCTCGTCGAGCGGCCGTTCGCGCACCGCCGCGACGAACCGCGTGTGGGTGATCTCCTGGACGGCGAACGCCGCGTCCTCCTTGCCCGCGAAGTAGCGGAAGAAGGTGCGCTGCGAGACGTCGACGGCCGCGGCGATCTCGTCGACGGTCGTGTCCTCGTACCCCTGGGTGGTGAACAGCTCCAGGGCGGCCCGCAGCAGGGCATCCCGAGTGCGCCGCTTCTTGCGTTCGCGCAGTCCCGGCGGGGTCGCCGTGTCCATGAGCCCTCTTCCTCCAACTGTCCGCCTGTACGACCGTCCGACCGGCTCAGATGGCCGTTCGCCCAGCTCAGCCTATCTGTGAGTGACGTGACAGTTACCGACTTGTGAACTGGTTTGTCAATTGTCAGTGGCTGTCATTAGCCTCGGTCGCATGACTAGTCAGACCACCATCGACACGACGGGGCCGGGGGACAGGATCCCCGTCGCGCCGTCGGATCAACGGCCCACCACGGGGCTGCGCGGCCATCCCTGGTTCACCCTCATCACCGTGGCCGTAGGGGTCATGATGGTGGCCCTGGACGGCACCATCGTGGCCATCGCCAACCCGGCGATCCAGAAGGACCTGAACGCCAGCTTCGCCGACGTCCAGTGGATCACCAACGGCTACTTCCTCGCCCTCGCGGTCACCCTGATCACCGCGGGCAAGCTCGGTGACCGCTTCGGCCACCGTCAGACGTTCCTCATCGGTGTGGTGGGCTTCGCGCTCGCGTCCGGGGTCATCGGCCTGTCCAGCTCCATCGCCATGGTCGTCACCTTCCGCGTCTTCCAGGGCCTGTTCGGCGCGCTGCTCATGCCGGCCGCGCTCGGTCTGCTGCGGGCCACGTTCCCGGCCGAGAAGCTGAACATGGCGATCGGCATCTGGGGCATGGTCATCGGCGCCTCCACGGCGGGCGGCCCGATCCTCGGCGGTGTGCTGGTCGAGCACGTCAACTGGCAGTCGGTCTTCTTCATCAACGTGCCGGTCGGCGTCATCGCCGTGATCCTCGGCGTCTGGATGCTGCTCGACCACCGCGCGGAGAACGCGCCGCGCTCCTTCGACGTCCTCGGCATCGCCCTGCTCTCCGGCGCCATGTTCTGCCTGGTCTGGGCGCTCATCAAGGCCCCCGACTGGGGCTGGGGCGACGGCATGACATGGGCCTTCGTCGGCGCGTCCGTGCTGGGCTTCGGGCTCTTCGCCTTCTGGGAGACGAAGGTGAAGGAGCCGCTGATCCCGCTGGCGCTGTTCCGCTCGGTCCCGCTCTCCGCGGGCGTGGTCCTGATGGTCCTCATGGCCATCGCGTTCATGGGCGGGCTGTTCTTCGTCACGTTCTACCTCCAGAACGTGCACGGCATGAGCCCCATCGACGCCGGCCTCCACCTCCTGCCCCTCACCGGCATGATGATCGTCGGCTCCCCGCTCGCGGGCGCGATGATCACCAAACTGGGCCCCCGCATCCCGCTCGCCGGCGGCATGGCGGCCACCGCCATCGCCATGTACGGCATGTCCACGCTGGAGACGGACACCGGCAGCGCCGTGATGTCGCTGTGGTTCGCGCTCCTCGGCCTCGGCCTCGCCCCGGTCATGGTGGGCGCCACCGAAGTCATCGTGGGCAACGCGCCGATGGAGCTCTCCGGCGTCGCCGGCGGTCTCCAGCAGGCCGCGATGCAGATCGGCGGCAGCCTCGGTACGGCCGTCCTCGGCGCCGTGATGGCCTCCAAGGTGGACAGCGACCTGCCGGGCAACTGGAAGGACGCGGGCCTCCCGCCCCTCACCGGCACCCAGCTCGACCAGGCCTCCGAGGCCGTCCAGGTCGGCATGCCCCCCGTCGCCAAGGGCACGCCCGAGGCGATCGCGGCGAAGATCACCGAGGTCGCGCACGACACGTTCATGTCCGGCATGGGCCTCGCCAGCCTCGTCGCCTCCGGCGTCGCGGTGGTCGCGGTCCTGGTCGCCCTCCTGACCAAGCGCGGCGAGAACGCGGAGGCGGGCGCGGGGGTCGGCCACATCTAGATCCCCCTGCGCCGATCCGATCCCCTTTCAGATTTCAGGCGGCTTTCGCCTATCAGGGTGACCGGACTCAAGATCCCTCGCACCACACGCGCGCCGCAGGTCACAGTAAGTCAAGTCCTCCGTACGACATGGGGACTGACCGGTCCTGCGGCGCGCTGCCGGAGGGGGGCAGCGCGCCGGCAGGTTCAAGGCACGAAACGGGGGGTACCCGCCGTATCGACCCGAACTGACGACAGAGTTCAGGGAGTTGATGATGGCGGGTTTCGGGCACGGAACGCGCAGGCACCCCCGCTCACGTGGCCGGACGTGGTCACGGACCGGGCCGGATCGCGCGACGCTGGGAATCATCGGGCTGGTCTGCGCGGTCGCGGGCTTCTTCACCCTCGGGATCGTCCTAGGTCCCGCCGCGATCGTCTGTGGCTGGCTCGCCATGGGCCGCAGCTGGACCGGATCCCGCCCCATCCCGGCGCTCGTCGCCGTGGTGCTGGGCGCCATTGACACCCTCCTGGCGATCATCTGGCTCGCCGGGACGGCCTCTCCCGGAAACGGATTGTTCTGATCCGCGGGGAGTGAGGAAGAAACGCCGGGCACTGCCGGGCATTGAAAGGGCCCTCGGCTGAAGTCGAGGGCCCTTTCAAGTGTGCGGGCACGCCGAGGCTTTTCAGGGGCGCGGGGCTGTGTCGATTTGCGGCTCCGCCGCGTGGGCGCGACAAGCCACGACGCACCCGCACCCGCAAACGCCCCCAACCCTCAACGGCGCTGTTCCTCCAGCCGCGCACGCGACAACGCGGCAACCTCGGCCCGAAGGGCCCGAACCTCCTCCGTCAGCTCGGCGATCGCCGCCGTCTGCCGCCGCTCCTCCACGTCATCCATCTCGAACCGCGAGATGAACCACGCCGCGATGTTCGCCGTCACCACACCGAGCAGTGCGATCCCCGACAGCATCAGCCCGACCGCGAGCATCCGCCCCAGCCCGGTCGTCGGCGCGTGATCCCCGTACCCGACCGTCGTCATCGTCGTGAACGACCACCACACAGCGTCGCCCAGCGTCTTGATGTTCCCGTTCGGCGAGTCCCGCTCCACCGACAGCACCGCCAGCGAACCGAACATCAGCAGCCCGACCACCGAGCCGCCGACGTACGTCGTGAGCCGTATCTGCGAGGCCACCCGCGCCCGCTGCCCGACCAGCAGCAACGTGGACACGAGCCGCAGCAGCCTGAGCGGCTGGAGGAGCGGCAGTACCACCGCGCACAGGTCGAGCCAGTGCGTTCGTACGAACCGCGCGCGCTCCTCGGCCAGCAGCAGCCGTATGAGGTAGTCGACCGCGAACGCGCCCCACACGGCCCACTCCACGGCCGTACACACCCTGGTCACGTCCCCGCTCGCCCCGGGCCACACGATCGGGATGGCGTAGGCGACGGCGAACGCGACGGCCAACCCGAACAGCGGCCGTTGCGTGCGCTGTTCCCAACGGACTTGCGCAGGTCGGTCTTTCATGGCCGCATCGTAGAGAACGTGAAAGGGTGGTGTGACCCGCAGGCCACACCACCCTTGACGGTGCTCGGATCAGATCACCAGATCACGCGTCCCCGCCCGCCGCACCCGGATCCGCCGCCGAGACGTCCAGCAACTGGTACTGGTCGATCGCCTGCTTCAGCACCGACCGGTCGACCTTGCCCTCACGCGCCAGCTCGGTCAGTACCCCGACCACGATCGACTGCGCGTCGATGTGGAAGAAGCGCCGCGCCGCACCCCGGGTGTCGGCGAAGCCGAAGCCGTCCGCGCCCAGCGACTGGTACGTGCCCGGCACCCAGCGCGCGATCTGGTCCGGAACCGACCGCATCCAGTCCGACACGGCCACGAACGGGCCCTCGGCGCCGGTCAGCTTCCGCGTCACGTACGGGACGAGCTGCTCCTCCTCGGGGTGGAGCAGGTTGTGCCGCTCCACCTCGACGGCCTCGCGGCGCAGCTCGTTCCAGGAGGTCGCCGACCAGACGTCCGCCTTCACGTTCCACTCGGAGGCGAGGATCGCCTGCGCCTCGACGGCCCAGGGCACGGCGACACCGGACGCGATGATCTGCGCCGGGATCGTGCCCGACTCGCCGGCCCTGAAGCGGTGGATGCCCTTGACGATGCCCTCGACGTCCACGTCCGCCGGCTCGGCGGGGTGCTGGATCGGCTCGTTGTAGACGGTCAGGTAGTAGAAGACGTCCTCGCCGTGCGGGTGCTCCTCCGAGGAGCCGTACATCCGGCGCAGACCGTCCTGCACGATGTGCGCGATCTCGAACCCGTACGCCGGGTCGTACGCGACACACGCGGGGTTGGTGGAGGCGAGCAGCTGCGAGTGGCCGTCCGCGTGCTGGAGGCCCTCACCGGTCAGCGTCGTACGGCCGGCGGTCGCGCCCAGGACGAAACCGCGCGCGAGCTGGTCGCCCATCTGCCAGAACTGGTCGCCGGTGCGCTGGAAACCGAACATCGAGTAGAAGACGTACACCGGGATCAGCGGCTCGCCGTGCGTGGCGTACGACGAACCGGCGGCGATCAGCGACGCGGTGCAGCCCGCCTCAGAGATGCCGTCGTGCAGCATCTGGCCGCTCGGCGACTCCTTGTAGGCGAGGAGCAGATCGCGGTCCACCGCCTCGTACTGCTGGCCGAGCGGGTTGTAGATCTTCGCGCTCGGGAAGAACGAGTCCATGCCGAAGGTGCGGTACTCGTCGGGCGCGATCAGCACGAACCGCTTGCCGAGCTCCTTGTCCCGCATGAGGTCCTTCAGCAGCCGGACGAACGCCATGGTCGTGGCGATCGACTGCTGACCCGAGCCCTTCTTCACGCTCGCGTACGTCTTGTCGTCCGGCAGCGCGAGTGGCTTCGACCGCACGAGACGGGTCGGGACGTACCCGTCCAGACCCTTGCGGCGGTCGTGCATGTACTGGATCTCCTCGGAGTCCGGCCCCGGGTGGTAGTACGGCGGCAGGCCGCTCTCCAACTCCTTGTCGGAGATGGGGAGATGGAGACGGTCGCGGAAGCCCTTGAGGTCGGCGACCGTCAGCTTCTTCATCTGGTGCGTGGCGTTGCGGCCCTCGAAGTTGGGGCCGAGCGTCCAGCCCTTGACGGTCTTGGCGAGGATGACAGTCGGCTGGCCCTTGTGGGCGCGGGCCGCCGCGTACGCCGCGTAGATCTTGCGGTGGTCGTGACCGCCGCGGCCCAGGTGCAGGATCTGGTCGTCGGTCATGTGCTCAACCATCGCGCGCAGCCGGTGGTCGTCGCCGAAGAAGTGGTCGCGGATGTACGAGCCCGTCTCGGTGGCGTACGTCTGGAACTGGCCGTCCGGCGTGGTGTTCATCCTGTTGACCAGCACACCGTCACCGTCCTGCGCCAGCAGCGGGTCCCACGAGCGGTCCCACACCAGCTTGATCACGTTCCAGCCGGCGCCCCGGAAGACCGACTCCAGTTCCTGGATGACCTTGCCGTTGCCGCGCACCGGGCCGTCGAGGCGCTGGAGGTTGCAGTTGACGACGAAGGTCAGGTTGTCGAGGCCCTCGCGGGCGGCCAGGGTCAGCTGGCCGAGCGACTCCGGCTCGTCCATCTCGCCGTCGCCGAGGAACGCCCACACGTGGGACTGGGAGGTGTCCGCGATCCCGCGCGCCTGCAGGTACCGGTTCATCCGGGCCTGGTAGATCGCGCCGATCGGGCCGAGGCCCATCGACACGGTCGGGAACTCCCAGAAGTCGGGCATCAGCCGCGGGTGCGGGTAGCTCGACAGCCCGTACGGCGTCTTCGACTTCTCCTGCCGGAACGCGTCGAGGTGCTGCTCGCCGAGCCGGTCGAGGAGGAACGCGCGGGCGTAGATGCCGGGGGAGGCGTGGCCCTGGAAGAAGATCTGGTCGCCGCCGTCGCCCCGGTCCTTGCCGCGGAAGAAGTGGTTGAAGCCCACGTCGTAGAGGGAGGCGGAGGACGCGAAGGTGGCGATGTGCCCGCCGACGCCGATGCCGGGCCGCTGGGCGCGGGAGACCATGACGGCGGCGTTCCAGCGTGTCGCGTTGAGGATCTTCCGCTCGATCTCCTCGTTGCCCGGGAAGAACGGCTCGGCCCTGGTGGGGATGGTGTTGACGTAGTCCGTGCTGCGCATCTCGGGCACGGCCACGCGCTTCTCGCGGGCCCGCTCGATCAGCCGGAGCATCAGGTAGCGCGCCCGCTCACGGCCGCGCTCGTCCACGGCGGCGTCGAGCGAGTCGAGCCACTCCTGGGTCTCCTCGGGGTCGAAGTCAGGGACCTGACTCGGAAGGCCGCCAATGATGATCGGGTTGCGATCGGATCCGGAAGCCACGCTGTTCCTTCGCTGTCAGAGGGCCACTCTTCTAGGTGCCTGCACCGTTCCCCATCGTGTACCTCGGGAACGTAAACGTCACCTCTACCGTGGGGTAACCAGGACCTTCGCACGGGCGCTTGGGGCGGGCCCGAGCAAAACGCAACGATACGCCCGGGCCGTGACGCGTTCCGTAAAGGCATTCGAGTCTCGTACCCTCGGATAGTTACTGAATACACAAACCGGGCAGAACGGCGTGGTGCGTGTCACTCTTCTCGTGTGATTCCATGCCTGGAGTTGCGGCGACACGGCCAGGATCGTCACCGTTTCGGCGGTCTCAGTGGCTGGGTACTTGCGCGATCCGTCCCGCCCGTGTGGACTACGGCCAACGCTTCGCGTACGCGCGTGGCTGAACTTCCCTGGGGGCGACCCCACCCGAACATGATCAGGAGGCAACCCGTGAGCGCGACCGCGGACCACGCGGAGGAGCGGACGAACCCTGCCGCGAGGCTGGGGTTCCAGCCCGAGCAGGTGGTCCAGGAGATCGGCTACGACGATGACGTCGACCAGGAGCTCCGCGAGGCCATTGAGGAAGTCGTCGGCAGTGAGCTCGTCGACGAGGACTATGACGACGTGGCCGATGCCGTGGTGCTCTGGTTCCGCGACGAGGACGGTGACCTGACCGATGTGCTGGTGGATGCCATCACGTACATCGAGGAAGGTGGCTCGATCCTGCTGCTGACGCCCAAGACGGGGCGCGACGGCTACGTGGAGCCGAGTGACATCTCCGAAGCCGCGACGACGGCGGGTCTGTCGGCGACGAAGAGTGTGAGCGTCGGCAAGGACTGGAGCGGGAGCCGGCTGGCGACCCCGAAGGCGGCCAAGACCAAGAGGTGAGTGTCCTTCGGGGCGCATGTGTGTGAGCCGGGTACGGGGCGGTGGAGGGTGTTCTTTCGCCCCCGCCGCCCCTACCCGTCCCATCCCGGGGCTCCGCCCCGTCAGGCGCGCGGGGCTGTGTCGAATATGCGGCTCCGCCGCGATGGGGGTCCCCCCGCTCGAGCGAAGCCGAGAGTGGGGGAGCGACCAGCCACACTCAACCCGCAGCCAACCCACTCGCCGCAACCACTCCTTGATCGCTGCGTAGGCTGGGGGCTGCCCGAACAGCCCACGGAAGGAAACGCAGGACATCATGGCGATCCAGGTCGGCGACAAGGCCCCGGACTTCGAGCTCAAGGACAATCACGGCGCCACCGTGAAGCTCTCGGACTTCCGCGGCGCGAAGAACGTGGTGCTGCTCTTCTACCCCTTCGCCTTCACCGGCGTCTGCACCGGCGAGCTGTGCGAGCTGCGCGACAACCTCCCGAAGTTCGTCAACGACGACGTCCAGCTCCTCGCGGTCTCCAACGACTCCATCCACACGCTGCGCGTCTTCGCCGAGCAGGAGAACCTGGAGTACCCGCTGGTCTCCGACTTCTGGCCGCACGGCGAGACCTCCCGGGCGTACGGCGTCTTCGACGAGGACAAGGGCTGCGCCGTGCGCGGCACGTTCATCATCGACAAGGAGGGAGTCGTGCGCTGGACCGTGGTGAACGCACTGCCCGACGCCCGTGACCTGAACGAGTACGTCAAGGCGCTCGACACCTTGTGATTCTTGGCCCCCAAGGCCTGCGACGGGCGGGAACCCCTCACTAGGATCGACTCGTTGATCCGATGGCAACGCACGACGGGGCTTCCCGCCCCTGACACCAATGGGAGGACTCGTGGGAGTCAGCCTCAGCAAGGGCGGCAACGTATCGCTGACCAAGGAGGCCCCTGGGCTGACCGCGGTCATCGTCGGTCTGGGGTGGGACATCCGCACCACGACCGGTACCGACTTCGACCTGGACGCCAGCGCACTGCTGCTGGACGCCTCGGGCAAGGTCGGCAACGACGCGAACTTCGTGTTCTTCAACAACCTCAAGAGCCCGGACGGCTCGGTCGAGCACACGGGCGACAACCTCACGGGTGAGGGCGAGGGCGACGACGAGCAGATCAAGATCAATCTCGCCGGCGTGCCGGCCGAGATCGAGAAGGTCGTCTTCCCCGTCTCCATCTACGACGCCGAGAACCGCCAGCAGTCCTTCGGCCAGGTGCGCAACGCGTTCATCCGCGTCGTGAACCAGACCGGCGGCGCCGAGATCGCCCGCTACGACCTCAGTGAGGACGCCTCCACGGAGACCGCCATGGTCTTCGGTGAGCTCTACCGCAACGGAGCGGAGTGGAAGTTCCGCGCCATCGGCCAGGGCTACGCGTCGGGCCTGCGCGGCATCGCGCAGGACTTCGGCGTGAACGTCTGAGCCGTATCCGCATGTGATCGTCCGAGCCCCCGTGCACGCCCGAGGCGTGCACGGGACTCACTCCGTCCGGCGCCGCACCTCCTAGTCGAGTGCGGCGCCGGACGTGCTCATACCCGTGGTAACCCCATCCATAGGCACCCGCCCCCACCCACCCGCACGGAGCGGGCGTACCGTTCGTACCGCTCATTTCCGCTCGTACAACAAAACACAGCTCGATACGGGGAGGACCAGCACCATGGGCGTCACGCTCGCCAAGGGAGGCAATGTCTCCCTCTCCAAGGCCGCGCCGAACCTCACGCAGGTGATGATCGGGCTCGGCTGGGACGTCCGCACCACCACGGGCGCCGACTTCGACCTGGACGCCAGCGCCCTGCTGTGCAACACGGGCCGGGTCCTCGGCGACGAGTGGTTCGTCTTCTACAACAACCTCAGGAGTCCGGACGGCTCGGTCGAGCACACCGGCGACAACCTCACCGGTGAGGGGGACGGCGACGACGAGTCGATCCTGATCGATCTGTCGAAGGTGCCGGCGCACTGCGACAAGATCGTCTTCCCGGTCTCCATCCATGACGCCGACAACCGCGGCCAGTCCTTCGGCCAGGTCAGCAACGCCTTCATCCGGGTCGTCAACCAGGCCGACGACCAGGAGCTCGCCCGCTACGACCTGAGCGAGGACGCCTCCTCCGAGACCGCGATGATCTTCGGCGAGGTCTACCGGTACGGGGGCGAGTGGAAGTTCCGAGCGGTGGGACAGGGGTATGCATCGGGACTGCGAGGCATCGCACTCGACTTCGGGGTGCACGTCTCGTAGCGCAATATGCGCTAAAGCAGGGGCCGCACGGGGTTCGCGGAGTGCCGGACTAGACTTCGGGTTCAAAGTTTCGTAAAGCCGCGCGCGGCGCGGGGGAACCCCGTACTAACAGGATTGGGTAGCCAGTGGTTCTGAAAACCTTCGGCTGGTCGTTCGCGGTCACCGCGCTCGGCTTGGTCGCAGCGGTTCTCTACGGCGGATGGACCGCGTTCGGGATCGTCGCGATCCTGTCCATCCTGGAGATCTCGCTGTCCTTCGACAACGCGGTGGTCAACGCCGGGATCCTGAAGAAGATGAATGCCTTCTGGCAGAAGATCTTCCTCACCGTCGGCATCCTGATCGCGGTCTTCGGCATGCGGCTGGTCTTCCCCGTCGTGATCGTCGCCATCAGCGCCAAGCTGGGCCCCATAGAGGCCGTCGACCTGGCGCTCACCGACAAGAACCAGTACCAGCAGTACGTGACCGACGCCCACCCGTCGATCGCCGCCTTCGGCGGTATGTTCCTGCTGATGATCTTCCTGGACTTCATCTTCGAGGACCGGGACATCAAGTGGCTGGGCTGGCTGGAGCGCCCGCTGGCCAAGCTCGGCAAGGTCGACATGCTGTCGGTCTGCATCGCGATGATCGTCCTGCTGATCAGCTCGATGACCTTCGCGACCCACGCGCACCAGCACGGCGGCACCCATGCCGACAAGGCGCAGACGGTCCTGATCTCCGGTATCGCGGGCCTGATCACCTATCTCATCGTCGGCGGTCTCTCCGGCTACTTCGAGAACAAGCTCGAGGAGGACGAGGAACGCGAGCACGAGGAGGAGGAAGAGGCCAAGCGCAGCGGCAAGCAGGTCTCGGCCGTCAAGCTCGCCGGCCAGGCCGCGTTCTTCATGTTCCTCTACCTGGAGGTCCTGGACGCGTCCTTCTCCTTCGACGGCGTCATCGGCGCCTTCGCCGTCACCAACGACATCGTCCTCATGGCGCTGGGTCTGGGTATCGGCGCGATGTACGTCCGGTCGCTGACCGTGTACCTGGTCCGTCAGGGCACCCTCGACGACTACGTGTACCTGGAGCACGGCGCCCACTACGCGATCGGCGCCCTCTCGGTCATTCTGCTGGTCACCATCCAGTACCAGATCCACGAGGTCATCACCGGCCTCGTCGGCGTCGTCCTGATCGCCTGGTCCTTCTGGTCCTCCGTCCGCCGCAACCGGGCGCTGGCGGCCGAGGAGGGAAAAGCTGAGTCCTCGGACGACAAGGCGGAAGTCTCGTCCGGGGTGTGACCGGTTCCGGGGTGTGACCGGTTCCGGGGTGTGACCGGTTCCGGGGTGTGACACCCCTCCGGGTGAGGAACGCTCTGAGCGGGGCGGCTGTTCGAGGACGAGTCCTCAAGCGGCCGCCTCGCGGCGGTTCGGGCAACGACACGGTGACGTAGGACCACGGCAGGGTGAGGGCGGGAATGGGCTTCTTCGACGGTCTGCTGAGCGGCCGCACGCACTTCGACTCGGGCAGTGCGGCGAGCAACTCCATCGAACTGACCAAACGGCACCGGACGGTCTCGCTCACCAAGCAGGGAGCCGCCACCGGAAATCTGCGCGTCAACCTGTCCTGGCAGATGCGCACCTCCGACATCGGCGGGCCCAAGCGGCAGAGTCTGCTGCGTCACCCCTTCCAGGCCCTCAAGCCCGACGAGGTCAAGGCGCACAGCCAGAGCATGGTGAACGTGGACCTCGACCTCGGGGTGCTGTACGAGCTCACGGACGGGTCCAAGGGCGTGGTCCAGCCGCTCGGCAGCTTCTTCGGGGACACCAACGCGGCGCCGTACGTGAAGTGCAGCGGGGACGACCGGTTCGGGTCCGGGTCGGGGGAGACGATCTACGTCAACCTCGATCACCGCGACGAGATCAGGCGGCTGCTGGTCTTCGTGTACATCTACGACCAGACGCCGGCGTTCGACCGGACGCACGCCGTGGTCACGCTGTATCCGAGCAACGGGCCGCGGATCGAGATCAGTCTCGAGGACCGGCACCCCGAGGCTCGGTCCTGCGCGGTGGTGATGATCGAGAACGTGAAGGGGGAGATCATCGTCCGGCGTGAGGTGAAGTTCGTGTACGGGTTCCAGGCGGAGCTTGATCGGTTGTACGGGTGGGGGTTGCAGTGGGGGCGGGGGTACAAGTCGAAGGTTGAACGCTGACGGGGCGCTGCCGCTGGGCTCGGCCGGTTCGCCTATGAGCTCGGGTGCCTTGGGTGGGTTGGCGGGTGCGGGTGCGTCGTGGCTGGTCGCGCAGTTCCCCGCGCCCCTGAAAGGCCCCTACCGGCCGATGAACTGGGGCCCCTGCGGCGGCAGGGTGAAGTCCGGGTCGGGGAGGGCCGTGGCGGTGGCGGGGGGCTGGAGGTAGTACGCCTGGGGGGCGCCCGTCGTTGCCGGTGCCGGCTGGGGGTGGGGGTAGCCGTAGGCGGGCTGGGTCGTGGGCGGGCTGCCCGGCTGGGGGTAGCCGTACGCGGGCTGGGCCTGCGCCTGCGTGGTGGCCGCGGGAGGGTAGCCGTAGCCGGGCTGCCGCGGGACCGCCGACGTGGGCTGCTCGGGCGGGAGAGGGGCGGAGACCTCCGCTGCCGCGGCCTCCGACTCGTCCACCGAGATGCCGAAGTCGGTCGCGAGCCCCTGCAGGCCGTTGGTGTAGCCCTCGCCGAGCGCGCGGAACTTCCAGGACCCGCCGCGCCGGTAGAGCTCGCCGCAGATCAGCGCCGTCTCCTCGCCGGTCTCCGGCTTGACGTCGAAGTACGCCAGCGGCTCCGCGTCGGCGACCGTGGCGTCGTACAGCAGGATGCGCAGGGACCGTACGTGCTCGAAGGGGACGTCATCGGCCGACGCGACCAGCAGAATCTGTCCGACGGCGGACTCGACACCCGTCAGATCCGTCTGGATGGTGTCCGTGAGGCCCTCGGCGACGCGCTTCTTGCCGAGTCGCCAGACCTTGCCCGAGGGGTGGCGGGGCTGGTTGTAGAAGACGAAGTCCTCGTCGGACCGTACGCGCCCGTCGGGGCCGAGGAGCAGCGCCGAGGCGTCGACGTCCGGGATCCCCTGACCGGGTGTCCAGCGCAGCACGGCGCGCACCGCCGTGGTTTCCAGCGGAACGTTCGACCCCTTCAGCATCGCGTGCGTCATGCGGATCATCCTGCCTTCTCGGTCCTGGTCACGACAACGCGGGGTCACGATCGGCCGCCGGGAAACCGGCGAGCGATCGATACGTCCGAGTTACCTGAACTTCATGCCCGGTGGGAACCCAAGACATGGATCTCTACGTACTATTACCGGCCACCATTTCGCCAGGCCGACCAGCTGCCACGGGGGAGTCACATGCGTCATTTCGGGCACATCGCCCCTGAGGAGCGTCAGCGTCTGTTCCACCGGGAGCCAGGGTTCTTCACCGCCGACTCCCCGGCCCGAGTTCTCGCGGTCGCACTCGGGGCCACCCTCTACAGTCCCGCCACCAGGCCACGGCTGGCCGACGACGTGGTGAGGCAGGCCGGGCGCGGTGTCGTGTCCATGGTGCTCTGCCTGGAGGACTCGATCGACGACGCCGAGGTCACGGGCGCCGAGGAGAACCTGGTCCGGCAGTTCACCGAGCTCGCCGCACGCCCCGAGGCGGAGTTGCCGCTGCTGTTCGTCCGGGTCCGTACGCCGGAGCAGATACCGGACCTCGTACGGCGGCTCGGGACGGCCGTCCGGCTGTTGTCCGGATTCGTACTACCGAAGTTCACCGAGGAGCGCGGCGTCCTGTTCCTGGAGGCGCTCACCGCGGCCGAGGCGTCGAGCGGACAGCGGCTGTTCGCGATGCCCGTCCTGGAGTCGCCCGAGCTGATGTACCGCGAGACGCGGGTGGAGTCCCTCCAGGGCATCTCCCGCACGGTCGACAAGTACCGCCACCGCGTGCTCGCGCTGCGCCTCGGCGTCACCGATTTCTGCTCCTCGTACGCGCTGCGCCGGGCGCCCGACATGACCGCGTACGACGTGCAGATCGTGGCCTCCGTGATCGCCGACGTGGTGAACGTGCTCGGGCGGGCCGACGGCACCGGCTTCACCGTGACCGGGCCGGTCTGGGAGTACTTCCGGGTCCAGGAGCGCATGTTCAAGCCGCAGCTGCGCACCAGCCCCTTCCTCGAGGTGCGGGCCACCGAGTTGCGCGAGACGCTGATCGAGCACGCGATGGACGGCCTGCTGCGGGAGATCGCCCTGGACCAGGCCAACGGCCTCCTCGGCAAGACCTGCATCCACCCCTCGCACGTACTGCCCGTGCACGCGCTGTCCGTGGTCAGCCACGAGGAGTACAGCGACGCCCAGGACATCCTCCGACCCGAGCGCGGCGGCGGGGGCGTTCTGCGGTCCGCCTACACGAACAAGATGAACGAGGTGAAGCCGCACCGCGCCTGGGCCGAGCGCGTCCTGCAGCGCGCCGAGGTTTTCGGCGTCGCCAACGAGGACATCGGCTTCGTGGAGCTGCTGGCGGCGGGCCTGCCCGACTGAGGGGACCCCACGACGGGGGCCCTGCGACGGCACCCACGACGGGACCGGCGGGAACGGCTCGCTGACGCCTTACTGACAAGGATTCGATGAAGAACAAAGAGGTCTGGTCCGGGAGCTGGGTCGCGGAGCGGCTCGGTGTCGAGCTGATCGGCGACGAGGAACTGCGCGACCTGCTGGGACTCGCCCTGCGCCGCAACCCCCGGCGGGCGCATCTGCTGGTGTCGAACGTGCTGGGCAAGCACGTGCCCCAGTCGCCGTCCGTCGTGTACGGGTACGGACTCGCCCTCGGCCGGCGGGTGCGCGAGCTGCTGGGTGACCAGGCGGGCGAGGCCGTCGTGCTCGGGTACGCCGAGACGGCCACGGGGCTCGGCCACTCGGTCGCCGACGGCGTGGTGTTCGCGCCCTACCTCCACTCCACCAGGCGGCCCGTCATGGGTGTCGCCCCGGCCGGCGGCTTCGAGGAGGCCCACTCCCACGCCACCTCCCACCTGCTGCTGCCCGAGGACCCGGCGCTGCTCGCGGGGGACGGGCCGCTGGTGCTGGTCGACGACGAGTTCTCCACCGGGAACACGGTCCTGAACACCATCCGCGAGCTGCACGCCCGCTACCCGCGCGACCGGTACGTGATCGTCGCGCTGGTCGACATGCGGTCGGCGGCGGACCTCGGGCGCCTTGAGGAGTTCGCCCGCGAGATCGGCGCCCGCGTCGACCTCGTGACGGCGGCCTCCGGGACCGTACGGCTGCCGGAGGGGGTGCTGGAGAAGGGGCAGGCGCTGGTCGCGCGGTACGAGGCGGCCGGGGAGCCCGCTCGGGCGGGTGCCGCCCCGGGGCACGTCACCCGCGTCGAGCTCGACTGGCCCCGCGACGTGCCCGACGGCGGGCGGCACGGCTTCACGCGCGAGCACCGGGCACGTCTGGAGGCCGCGCTGCCCGCCGTGGCCGCGCGGCTCGCGGGCGCGCTCCCGGAAGGCACGGGGCGCGTGCTCGTGCTCGGCTTCGAGGAGCTGATGTACGCGCCGCTCCGGCTGGCCCGGGCGCTGGAGAAGGTGGTCGACGCCGAGGTGCGGTACTCGACGACGACCCGCTCACCCGTCCTCGCGGTCGACGACCCCGGCTACGCGATCCGCAGCCGAATCGTTTTCCCTGCCCATGACGACCCCGACGACGGCCCCGGCGAGCGCTACGCCTACAACGTCGCGGGCGCCGGCTTCGACGCGGTCGTCGCCGTCGTCGACTCGGCCGCCGACACGGCCCTGCTGCACGCCCCGGGCGGCCTGCTGGACCGGCTGGCCGCGCACACGCCGAGCGTGCTGCTCGCGGTCGTGCCCTCGTACGTGCCGCCGTACGCGACCCCGAAGGCGTCTTCGCACGACTCCCCGCACGTCTCCCCGCACGTCTCCCCGCACGTCTCCCCGCACATCACTCCGCACGCCCCCGAAAGGCCCTCCATGCTGCCCGAGCCCCTGCGCGGCCCCGCCTTCTCCTCGTACGCGCCCGACGAGGTCGGCTGGCTGCTGCGGGACCTCTCGGACGTCACGCTGGAGGCGCCCACCGAGGAGCGCGAGGAGGCCATCCAGAGCGGCGGCGCGCACTACGCGGAGTCGCTGCCGGTGGAGTACCAGCCGAGCGAGCGGTACCAGGCCCTCTTCCACGACGCGCTGGAGGAGTCGGCGACCCGCATAGCCCAGGCCGTGGGCGTGGTCACCGAGACCGTGCTCGCCGAGCGGTCACCCCGGCCCGTCCTCGTGTCGCTGGCCCGCGCGGGCACCCCCGTCGGCGTCCTGATGCGCCGCTGGGCCCGGCACCGGCACGGGCTGGACCTCGCGCACTACGCCGTGTCCATCGTGCGGGGCCGCGGCATCGACGCCAACGCGCTGCGCTGGCTGGCGGACCACCACGACCCGGCCGACGTCGTGTTCGTCGACGGCTGGACCGGCAAGGGCGCCATCACCCGTGAACTGGCCGACGCCCTCAAGGAGTTCGAGGCCTCCGACGGCGTCACCGGCTTCGACCCGGAGATCGCGGTGCTCGCCGACCCGGGCTCGTGCGTGCGGACCTACGGCACCCGCGAGGACTTCCTCATCCCCTCCGCGTGCCTCAACTCGACGGTCTCCGGGCTGATTTCGCGTACGGTGCTGCGCTCGGACCTGGTCGGCCCGAACGACTACCACGGCGCCAAGTTCTACCGCGAACTCGCCGGTGCGGACGTGTCGAACGACTTCCTGGACGCCGTCTCGGCCAGATTCGAGGACGTCGAGGACGCGGTGGACGCGCAGGCCAAGGAACTGCTCGCCGCCGACCGCGCCCCGACCTGGGAGGGCTGGGCGGCCGTCGAGCGGATCAGTGAGGAGTACGGCATCCACGACGTCAACCTCGTCAAGCCCGGCGTGGGCGAGACCACCCGGGTACTGCTGCGGCGCGTACCGTGGAGGATCCTCGCGCGGGCCGGGGCGGGGGCCGACCTCGACCATGTGCGCCTGCTGGCCGAGCAGCGCGGGGTGCCGGTGGACGAGGTGGCCGAACTGCCCTACACCTGCGTCGGGTTGATCCACCCCAAGTACACACGGGGCGCCACCGGCGCCGACGGGAAGGCGGTGGCCCTCTGATGGCCGTCATGGTGGCGAGCGACCTCGACCGAACGCTCATCTACTCCTCGGCGGCACTGGCGCTGACCATGCCGGACGCACGGGCGCCCCGGCTGCTGTGCGTGGAGGTGCACGAGGCCCGTCCGCTGTCGTACATGACCGAGACGGCCGGACAGTTGCTCACCGATCTCGGGGACGCGGCGGTGTTCGTGCCGACCACGACCCGTACGCGCAAGCAGTACCAGCGCATCAACCTACCGGGCCCGGCGCCCAGTTACGCGATCTGCGCGAACGGCGGGCACATCCTGGTGGACGGGGTCACGGACCACGAGTGGCACGCGTCGGTGACGGCCCGGCTCGCGGACGAGTGCGCGTCGCTGGACGAGGTGCGGGAGTACATGGAGGCCACGTCGGACCCGTCCTGGGTGCGCAAGGTCCGGGTGGCCGAGGATCTGTTCGCGTACCTCGTCGTGGAGCGCGAGCTGTTGCCCGAGGACTGGGTCAAGGAGCTGGCCGTCTGGGCGGAGAACCGTGGCTGGACGGTCTCGCTCCAGGGCCGCAAGATCTACGCCGTGCCGAAGCCGCTCACCAAGAGTGCGGCTGTGCGGGAGGTTGCGCGGCGTACTGGGGCGGAGCTCGTCCTCGCCGCCGGGGACTCGTTGCTGGACGCCGATCTGCTGCTGGCCGCGGATCGGGGGTGGCGGCCGGGGCATGGGGAGTTGGCCGACACGGGGTGGGCTGCGCCCGGCATCACGGCTCTTCCTGAGCGGGGGGTCGCGGCGGGGGAGCGGATTCTGCGGGAGTTTCTTGCGGGGTGCCGATAGCGCGGTAGCGCCTGCCGGGTTCTGTGTGTGGGCGGGTGCGGGTTCGTCGTGGCTTGTCGCGCCCACGCGGCGGAGCCGCATACAGACACAGCCCCGCGCCCCTTGAAGGCCGTCGGTTGCCCTGCGGCCTTCGCGCCCCTCAAGAGCCGTCGGTTGCCCGCGTGCGTTCAGAGCGGGCGCGGGTCGACCTGCGGAGGCGTACGGTCGCGAAGGCCAGTAGGGCGACCGCCGCGGTGATCAGGACCACCTTGGAGTAGGCGGAGGCGAGGGTGGTCACCTCCGTCCAGTTGTCGCCGAGGAGGTAGCCGGCGAGGACGAAGATCGTGTTCCAGATCGCGCTGCCGAGCGTGGTGAGGGCGGTGAACACGGGGAGCGGCATGCGTTCGACGCCCGCGGGGACGGATATGAGGCTGCGGAAGATCGGGATCATCCGCCCGAAGAAGACGGCCTTGGTGCCGTGCTTGAGGAACCACGCCTCCGTCTTCTCGATGTCCGCGACCTTCACCAGGGGCAGGCGTGCCGCGATCGCCACGGTGCGCTCACGGCCGAGGAGCGCACCGACGCCGTAGAGCGCGAGGGCGCCGGCCACCGAGCCCGCGGTGGTCCACAGCAGGGCGGCGAGCAGGTTCATCTGGCCCGTGCTCGACGCGAATCCGGCGAGCGGGAGGATGACCTCGCTGGGCAGCGGGGGAAAGAGGTTCTCCAGCGCGATGGCCAGCCCCGCCCCGGGCGCGCCGAGCGTGTCCATGAGGCTGTTGATCCACTGGGGTGCGGGGCCCGCGTCCGCCGCCATGACTGTCATGGGGCGCACGGTAGGCGCGCGGACCTGAAGAGAACCTGAGGGAGGGGCCTGAGGGAGGAACCGAGGACGGTTCCGTCAGCCGCAGCAGCCCCCGCCGCAGCAGCCACCCCCGCCACCGCCACCACCGGCCGCCGGGGCCGGGGCGGACGCCGAGCCGCCCACGGCGACCGTCGACAGCAGCTTCACCGTGTCGGCGTGACCGGCGGGGCAGTCCGCGGGGGCGGAGGACTCGGCCATGGGGCGGCTCAGTTCGAAGGTGTCGCCGCAGGTCCGGCAGCGGTACTCGTAGCGAGGCATGCGCACAGGTTAACCGGCGCCCCACCGTGGCGGCAGATCTCCGGGGTCGCTCCCTTCGGGTGGTCGGAGTGTCTGGTGTGGCCGGGTTTGATGACGTGATGCACGTGGCCATTTCTGTCCGGTTCTCGTTCGGGGCAGTTGTGAAAGTGGCTGATAATTTGTGGAGGCCGCGTGGAGGTCGAGAGACCGGGGGAAACAGGGGGTTCGTAGCCGCGTCTTCGGCGGCTGCGTCTGTCCGCGCGCGCGATTCCACGTGCGGAGGGAGACGCAGTCGTGACCACTGCTCGGCATCGGACCAATGCCGTGCACCCCTTGAGCTGTCCGGGCGCAGGGGCCTGCCGTGGCTAGCCGGCAGGGCGGCCCCTCGGGTCGTCGCCGGGCCGCGCAGAAGCCCTGGTGGCAGCGCCGTACCCCGACCAGTACGGCGACCGGCACCACGATCGGCACGGACAGCGGTCCCGTCGGCGGGGAGCACCCGGAGGCGTGGGCGGGGGAGCTGAACCGGGAGACCGGCTTACGGGAGGCACAAACAGGGCGAAGCGTGCATGAGCAGGCCGCCCAAGGGACCGGATCTCGCCATCGCGGAACGCGCCGCAGACCCGCCCCTCCGAGCGCCCTCGCACGCCTCGCGGACCTCGTCCGGCGCTGGGCGCCGCTCGCCCGTCGGCTCCGCCCGAGCTACCCGCGGCCGGGCCGCACCGGCTGGCGCCGCTGGGTGCCCTCCTGGCGCCAGTCGCTGGGCACCGCACTGGTGTCCGCGGGGCTCGGGGGCGCGCTGCTGACCGCCGCCTACGCCGCCACGGACATCCCCGGGGACCTGAACACCTTCGCCACGCAGCAGGACAACGTCTACTTCTGGTCCGACGGCACCCCCATGGCCCGTACCGGCTGGGTGCGGCGCCAGGCGATGCCGCTGAAGGACATCCCGGAGGAGGTGCGCTGGGCGGTGCTGGCCGCGGAGAACGCCAGCTTCTACTCCGACCCGGGCATATCCGTCGGCGGACTGACCCGCGCCGTGTGGCGCACCGTCGGCGAGGGCGACACCCAGGGCGGATCCACCATCACCCAGCAGTACGTCAAGAACGTCTACCTGTCCCAGGACCGCTCGGTGGGCCGCAAGTTCACCGAGGCGATGATCGCCCTCAAGCTCGACAACCGGATGAGCAAGGACAAGATCCTTGAGGGCTATCTCAACACCAGCTGGTTCGGCCGCGGCACCTACGGCATCCAGCGGGCCGCGCAGGCGTACTACGGCAAGGACGTCAGTGAACTGAACGCCGGCGAGGCCGCGTTCCTCGCCTCCCTCCTCAAGGGCGCCGGCCTCTACGACCCGTCCCTGAACAGTGCCAACCACGCGCGGGCCGAGGAGCGCTGGGCCTGGATCCTGGACCGGATGGTCGACATCGGCAAGCTGACGAAGACCGAGCGCGCCACGTACACGAAGTTCCCCGAGCCGCTGGACCAGTCCCAGGCGTACGACACCGGCCGGCAGAGCGACTACCTGGTCGAACTGGCCGCCCAGTACGCCAAGAAGGCCGCCCGCATCTCCGACAAGGACTTCGACATGGGCGGCTACCAGATCTACACGACCTTCGACCGCAAACGGGAGGCGGCGCTGACCAAGGCCGTCACCAAGGCCCGGAAGAAGGCGCTCAAGGACTCCCCGGAGAAGGCGAAGGCGGCGCACTACGGAGCCGCGTCCGTGGCCGCCGACGGCCGGATCCTCGCCGTGCACGGCGGACCCGACCACCGCGAGCAGGGCTTCAACGAGTCCAACGCCACCACGGTCCCGGCCGGTTCGGCGTTCCTGCCGCTCGTGTACGCGGCGGGCCTGGAGCACGGGGCGGGCAAGGAACGCGGGACCGCGAGGACACGTGTCACTCCGCAGTCCCTCTACAACGGCAACGACGGCGTCCCGGTCACCACGCCCGAGGGGCCCTACTGGGACCGCAGCGGCAAGAAGGTCCTCGCCCGCAACGACGACGGGAAGTCCTTCGGGAACATCACCCTGCGCACGGCCCTCGCCCAGTCCGTGAACACGCCGTTCATGCAGCTCGGCATGGACACGGGACTGGACAAGGTGCGCCAGACCGCCGAGGCGATCGGGATGCTGCCCGCCAGCATGGGGCCGCAGGTGCCCGCGCTGTCCACGGGCAACTCCACTCCCAGCGCGATCCGCATGGCGAGTTCGTACGCCACGTTCGCCGCCGGCGGCACGCACACCGAGCCGTACTCCGTGCGCAAGGTCACCCACAACGGTTCCCGGGTCGCGCTGAACGTGCCGGGGCCGCGCCGGGCGGTGCGCGCCGAGGTGGCCCGCGATGTCACCGAGGCGCTCACCGACTCCTTCCGCGGCGCCCATCCCACCGCTGCCCCCGCCTCGGCGGAGGTCGCCGGGAAGGCCGGCAGGACGGAGGACGACAAGGCGGCCTGGTACGTCGGCACGAACCGCTCGGTGTCGACCGCGGTCGTCGTCTACCGCATGGACCTGACCAAGAGCCTCGAACCACTGCCGCTCAAGGGCATCGCCGGCGCCTCGGCCGCCGACGTCCCGTACGGCGTCTGGTCGAGCGCCATGAGCCCGCTCGGCTGACCCCCGACGGCTCACCCGCACCACCGCACCACCGGCTCCACCGCACCACCGGAACCACCGCATCACTGGCACCACCGCACCACCCCCCACCCCC
The DNA here is from genome assembly GCF_040704615.1 of Streptomyces sp. NPDC046862. NCBI lineage: Bacteria > Bacillati > Actinomycetota > Actinomycetes > Kitasatosporales > Streptomycetaceae > Streptomyces > Streptomyces sp. NPDC046862. Next base: position 37,302 of record NZ_JBEYXP010000077.1, read on the forward strand.
CTCGCAGATTGAGCTCCGCATGAAGTCGAAGCCGCGTTCCCACGCGCAGCAGCAGTCGACTGCGCAGTCGCCCTCCGGCCGTGCCGAACCGGGCCGTACAGGCCGTACGGGCCGTTCCCGTGGCCGTCGCGGTCGCCGCCGCGCACGCCCGCAACCGGGCCCGCGCCCCGGCTTCCTGGCCATGGCGGTCCTCCTCGTCGTCGCCTTCGTCGCCGCGGCCTTCCTGGGCCTGAACCGCTCGGCCGGCACCACGCCGACCGCCTCCGCCGACAAGCAGGACCGGGACGGGGGCAAGGCGTCCCCCGGGGCGACCGCGGAACCCGAATGGGACGGCAGGACGAGGTTGATCGGCGACGGCTCCACGTCGTACACCGGCCCGCAGAAGGGGCAGTTGAAGCCGGAGCCGCTCAAGCCGGGTGAGAAGCCCCCGCAGTTCGTCGTCTTCTCCTGGGACGGCGCGCTGGAGGGCGACGACCGGCTGTTCTCGCACTACCGGGAGCTGGCCAAGAAGTACGACGCCCACATGACGTTCTTCCTCACCGGGATCTACCTGCTGCCGAAGGACAAGAAGGAGCTGTACGACGCGCCCCAGCACAAGAAGGGCTCCGCGGCGATCAGTTACGCCACCGACGAGCACATCCGCACCACGCTGGAGCAGCTCGGCAAGGCGTGGCAGGGCGGCAACGAGATCGGCACCCACTTCAACGGCCACTTCTGCGGCGCCAAGGGCGGCGGGGACTGGAGCGTCGACGAGTGGCGGACCGAGATCGACGAGTTCAACTCCTTCGTCAGGAACTGGAAGACCAACACCGGCTTCGAGGACATGCCCGCGCTGCCCTTCGACATCAAGGAGATCACCGGCGGACGCGCGCCCTGCCTGGAGGGCCAGAAGAACCTGCTGACGGCCGCCAAGGACTACGGCTACCGCTACGACGCCAGCTCCAAGGGCGACTTCCAGATATGGCCGAGCAAGAAGAACGGCATCTGGGACTTCCCGCTGCAGCTGCTCCCGTACGAGGGGGGCGACTACCAGGGCCTGTCCATGGACTTCAACTTCCTCTACAACCAGTCCGACGGCTCGACCGAGGGTGACCCGGCCCAGTACCCCCGCTGGGAGGAGGAGACCGTCGACACCTACATGGACGGCTTCAACCGCGTGTACTACGGCAGCCGGGCGCCGCTGTTCATCGGCAACCACTTCGAGGACTGGAACGGCGGCATCTACATGCGGGCCGTCGACCGGATCATCGAGAACGTGTGCACCAAGAAGGACGTGAAGTGCGTGTCCTTCCGTGAGCTGACCGACTGGCTCGACGTGCAGAAACCCGAGACCCTGCAGCGGCTGCGGGCCCTGGACCCCGCGCAGTCGCCGGAGTGGTCGACGGTCGTGAAGTGACTCCGGTGATTCCTCGGTGATTCTCCGGTGACTAAGGAGACCCCTGGTGTGGAGTTGTTGAGTAGGACATGTAAAGATTCCGTCCCCGGGCATCGACCACCCCCGGGGTCAAGGAGAACTCCCAGTGAAATCAAGGACGTTCAGCCGCCGCTGCTCGGCCCTGGCGGCGGTGACCCTCTCCACCGCCCTGCTCCCCCTGTCCGCCGCCCACGCGGCCGACGCGCCCGCGTCCCAGGCCCCCCGCGTCACCAGCGCGACCACCGGCACCTTCGGCCGCGTGGCGGACGCCGTGCTCACCGACCGCACCGCCGCTCTCGTCGACCAGGGCCAGGCCCCCCGCACGGCCCTGAAGGCGACCGGCGGCACGCGCCTGTCGGCCGCCCTCGGCCGGACGGAGGGCACCGCGGTCACCGCCCTGCGCGACACGCGGTCCCGCCTCGCCGCGCTGGGCGAGGCCTACAGCGACGCCGACACCGACGTCACCGTGAACAGCACCCGGGTGAGCGGCAAGAAGGCCACGGTCCGGGTCACCGAGACCACGACCCTCACCTACGAGAAGATCCGCGGCGACGAGCCCGCCACGACCGGCTTCCGGGCGCACCACGAACTCACCTTCACCGCCCAGGCGGACGGCACCTGGCAGCTGTCGGGCATGAAGTCGACGGACAAGGGCCCCCGGCAGATCAACGAGCCTGCCGCGACCACCGGGCAGGGCAGGCCCACCATCACGCCGTTCGCCGTCATCCAGGCCCCCAAGGCCGCCACGACCCTCCCCGCGCCCGCCAACCCCAAGAAGCTCACCGGCGGCACGTACAACTACGCGGCGATGGCGACCTACAGCGAGAAGTACTGGAAGGACTACAACCCGGCCTACCGCAAGTACAACTCGCTCGGCGGGGACTGCACCAACTACCTCAGCCAGGGCCTGCTGGCCGGCGGCTGGAAGCAGATCTCCACGGTCACGCCCGAGGAGTACGACACCTGGTACTACGCGTCGAACGGCACGGCCGACGCCTGGATCGGCGTCAACGAGTGGTCATGGTTCACGCAGACCGCCAAGCGGACCACGGCGCTCGCGAACGTCTACCAGATGGACGTCGGCGACGTGATGCAGGTGGACTTCAACAAGGACGGGTCCAAGGACCACTCCATGATGACGACCTACCGCAGCTCCAGCGGCGTCCCGTACCTGACCTACCACGACGCCGACACCTACCGCCGGTCGGTGGCGAGCGTGATCGCCTCCTACCCGACCGCGGCGTACTACGCCTACCGCACCTGAGTCACCGGCCGGCGTCCTCTCCCCGGGGCCCCTGGGCTCCGCGTGACCCCTGGGGGAGGGCGCCGGCTCCCTCCGCGCGCCGTGTCCGGTCCGCCTGCCTCGCCTCCCGTTCCGCCTGCTCCGGATGGCGGGCCCGCCAGTACGGGCTGTCGTGCGGCAGGGCCGTCCCCACCCGCCCGTACATCCCGAAGGTCATCAGCAGCACGCCGTAGATGAAGCTGAACATGACGTTCTGGATGCGGAAGGCGAGGAAGTTGGAGTCCGTGTCCAGCAGGCCCAGGTTCACGAAGCCGCTGAGGATGAACAGGACCCCGAACACCATGTTGAGCGTCGACGCGAAGTTGCCGCCGATCACCATGCCCGCGAACAGCAGGAGGCCGACACAGATGGACAGGACGCTGAGCGTGCCGTTCGTGTTGAGCCCGCCGACCGTGTCCCCCCGGGTGTCGAAGTAGCCGACCTCGTCGATCAGGCCCAGAATGCCGAAGGCCAGCAGGACGAGCCCCATGAGGCCCGCGCCTATCCGGTAGACCGTGTTGAGCCGGTGGTCCACCGGCAGGTGCTCGTCGAACCGGATGCGCCGACTGGGATCCTGGCGCACGTGCGTGGCCATGGCGCCTCCCTCGGGTCTCGGCGGAGGCCGTGCGTACCTTCTCAATATCCGCCCGCGGGCGCCGTGGCGCCAACGGCGCCCCTCGCGGCCACAGGACGACGCACCCGCCTCACACGCCGCCCGAGCCCCGGTCCTCGCGGATCTGGGACACCGTCCGCGCCACCGTCGCCCGGACGGCCTCGGTCTCCGTCAGGAAGTGCCAGTAGTCGGGGTGCCGTCCCTCCAGCGTGGCGACCGCGCGGTCCAGACGGCCGACCGAGTCGTCCAGCGGGCGGGCGTGCCGGGGGTCGGGCGTCGAGCGACCCGCCATGGCCAGGCGCTGGGCGTCACGGATCGCGAACCGCGTGCGGTCGATCTCCGCCTGCGGGTCCTTCTGCACGGCGTTCAGCCGCCGCAGACGGTCGCCGGCCGCCGAGACCGCCTCGTCCGTGCCGTTCAGCAGCGCCCGTACCGTCGACAGCAGCGAGGTGGCGTCCGGCCAGCGCTGCTCGTCCCGCGCGACCCGCGCCTCGCGCAGCTTCAGCTCGGCCTGCGCCACGCTGTCCGCCGCCTGCTCCGGCACGTGCTGGAGGTCCTGCCAGCACGCGGCCGAGAACCGCCGTCGCAGCTCGCTCAGCACCGGCTCCACCTGCCCGGAGCGGGTGCGCAGCGCCTCCGCCCGCGTACGCAGCGACACCAGCCGGTGGTCGATCTCGGCGGCCCGCTCCGGCAGCCGCTCGGCCTCCGCGCGCACCGCCTCGGCGTCCCGCGCGACCCGCTCGGCGCGCTCCAGCGTCTGCGGTACGCCGTGCTGACCTGCGCCCTGGTTGAGTCTGGTCAGCTCGGGGCCGAGGGCGGCCAGCCGGGCGGCGAGGTCGTCGGCCTTGAGCCCCGAACTCCGCACGCCGTCCAGGGCGTTGGTGGCGGCGAGCAGGGCCTGGCGGGCGCGCTCCACCGCCGGGGCGAGCCGGGCCAGCTGGGTCTCGGCCTTGCCGAGCAGCGGGCCGAGCCCGTCGGTGAAGCGGTCCAGCTCCTCCTTGACCCGGGTCAGCTCGTCCTTGGCGGCGGTGAGCTCGGCCCGGGCGCGCGTGGCGACCGAGGCCTCCAGGTCGTCCCGGTCGAGGTCATGGGCGTCCACGGCGTTGATGTACTGGTGGCTGACCTCGTCGATGCGCCGCCCCAGCGCGTCGAAGTCCGACACGGCCCTGCGGGCGGCGGGGGAGTCGTCGACGGCCGTGATGGTCTCTATCGAGATCCGCAGGTCCCGCTGGGCGGTGTCGAGCTCGTAGAACGCGGCCGCCGCGGCGTCCTTCGCGGCCTGCGCCTCCGCCCGCTGGCTCTCCGCCCGTCCTCCGAACCACCGCCGCGTACCACCGCTCGCGAAGGCCGCGGGCAGGGCGAGGGCGGCGACGACCGGGAGCGCCATGAGGGTCAGCAGATCGCGGGCGCGGGGGTGGTTCCGGGTGTCATTCCGGGTGTCATTCCGGGTGTCAGGAGATACGTCGGGAGCGCCGCCGGACGGCCTCCCCTGGCGGAGACACGCTGGGTGCTGCGCGCGTGGCGCAAACGGTGTGTCCGGCCGCGAAGGTGTCGCCGTCACATCCCTCTCCCGTGCTGTGATCCGCCCTGCCAGGTGTCATTCTCCCACCCTGCAAGGACGAACACACGGGCCGTTCAGTTCAGCGTCCGCACGGTGACCGAGCCGTCCTTGGTCCGGGCCGCGACGACATGGTCGCTGGACTCGTCCCGGGGCACGGACACGTCCACGGAACCGTCGCCGGTCTCGGTCGTCACGCGGTACTTCTCGCGGGGCAGCCCGATGGAGATGGAGCCGTCCCCGCTGCTCGTGTCCACCAGGTCCGGTACGACGTCGAGTTCGAGCCTGACCGAGCCGTCCCCGCTGGAGGCCCTGACCTCGCGCGACTCGATGCCGGACGCCCGCACGGAGCCGTCGCCGGTGTGCAGGTCCAGCCCTCCGGTGGTGTCCGACACCCGCACGGACCCGTCGCCGGTGCGCACCTTCAGCGGCCCGGTGGAGTCCGCGACCCGCACGGAACCGTCTCCCGCGCGGATGTCCAAGGCCGCCTTGAACCCCTTGGCGGTGATGCCGCCGTCCCCGTCCTCCACGGTGACGGCGACCCCGCGCGGCACCTCGATACGGTGCTTGGCCGAGCAGTCCGCCACGAAGCCCGAGCACTTCATGCGCAGCTTCAGCCGGTCGCCCTTCATCTCCCAGGTCACCCGCGGGTCCCCGCCCACCACCACGCTCCCCGAGAACCACCGGGTCACCTCGACCCGGTCCACGTCCGCCGGGACGAGCTCCAGCGCGGAGTCGTCCGAGTCGATGGTGAGCGTACGGCCCTGGAGGGCGAACGAGCGGTGCTCCGGATCCTTGTCGTCCCCGGGACTCGAGCACGCGACGGCGGTCGCCATGAGCGCCACGACGGCCCCACTGACGGCCACCGCCCGGCCACGCGCTGTACGAGCCATGATCTCCCCCTGCTGCCCTGGACCCCGAGGTCCGGTTTCGACGACGACGTTTTCGACGGCGACGCCGTGCTTCTGCGGCGTACTCAGACCGTATGGACCGGGCGGGCCGTGGGGGATCCGGGCACCTCCCGGATCAGAGGTAGGGATAACCGTAGCTTCGAGTCTCCGGTCCGGCCCGCGCGGTCCGAAGCCCGCAGGAGAACCGCGAAAAAACGCTGAGTGCGACCGCACGGAGCGGGCGCGCCGAGGGGGATCCGGACCGCTACTGGAGCCGAGGTGGGCTGCAATTGCAGAAGAGGAGTTCTTGTATCGAATGCGTGACCTTTGGGATCGAGGGTCGTTGGATGGGTGACGGATCTTCGACGCGGGGGTGATGGGTGGGCGGGCTGCGACAGGCGGCGGCGCCGTTTGTGGTGCCCGCCCCGTCGGGGATGGCGATCCGGGCCCGGCTGCGGGTGTCAAAGACAGATGCGGCGGTGTTGCGGGAGGTCGGTGCGTTCCTCGGCTCTCTGGCTTCACGGGATCTCGCGGTGCGCTCCCGACAGCGACTGACACATGACACGGACGCATGGGCAGTCCGCAAGCGGGAACTGTCCGGTGTCTCGTCGGCGCGGTGGGCGGGCAGCATCACCAAGGCCACACACGACCAGTGGGCGCTGGCCCGGCGCGGCCAGATGGTGCAGATGGCATGGCTGCGCGGGCAGACCGCCGCGATCGAGGCTCGGCTGGCCCGTCCGCTGCGTGCCAAGGCGAACAAGCACGAGGGGCTGCCTCGGGGCTACGGCTCTCGGACGGAGTGGCATGCCAAGTCCCGCCGCCTGTACACGTTGAAGACCCGGCTGGTCAGGCTGGAGGAGGACTGGGTCGCGGGCGGGGTACGCGTGGTGCGCGGCGGCAAGAAGCTCGCCCATCTGCGCCACCACTTGGATGAGGCCGGGCTGGACGAGTGCGGGTGGCGGGAGCGGTGGCAGGCGTCGCGGATGTTCCTGGCCGCTGACGGAGAGTCCGGCAAGCGCTTGGGCAACGAGACGATCCGTATCGTCGGCACTGGGCAAATCTCGATCAAGCTTCCGGCCGAGTTGGCACATCTGGCCAACGCCCCGCACGGCCGCTACCTGCTGGACGCCACCGCTGTGTTCAAGCACCGCAGCGAGGAGTGGCTGGACCGGATCACAGACAACCGGGCGGTGGCCTACCGCATCCACCACGACGCTCTGCGCGGTCGTTGGTACGTGACAGCCTCCTGGCAGCGCACGCCCGCTTCGGTTGTGCCGATAGAAGCAGTCCTCACCAGGGGCGTGGTGGCGGTGGACATGAATGACGGCCACCTCGCCGCCTGGCACCTGGACGTCCATGGCAACCCGGTCGGCGAACCCCGACGCTTCTTCTACGATCTCTCGGGCAGCACCACGCGCAGGGACGCCCAGCTCCGGCACGCGCTCACTCGGCTGCTGCACCACACCCGCCGGTGCGGGGCAGCGGCGATCGCGATCGAGGACCTCGACTTCAGCGACGGCGCCAGCCGCGAAAAGCATGGCCGCAACAAGCGCTTCCGACGCCTGATCTCCCGCTTCCCCACCGCCAAGCTCAAGGCCCGGTTGGTGGCGATGGCCGCCGAGCAGGGCATCGCGCTGGTCGCGGTGGATCCGGCTTATACCTCTCGGTGGGGTGCTCGGCACTGGCAGCAGCCACTGACCACCTCCACCCGTCAAGTGTCCCGGCACGATGCGGCGAGCATCGCGATCGGGCGACGCGCCCTTGGGTATCCGATCCGGCGACGGACGGCACCGCCCCCACACGACCGGAGTGATCGTGTGGGGCATCGGACCGGCCAGGCCTGGTCGGATACCCGAGGACGTGAGGAAACCCGCCCCCACCTGCCCGGACCACGATCGCGAGTCGTGCCGCCCGGTAGTGGAGCGAACGTGGGTGACCAGCGTGCCCGACACCGTTGGGGGCACGCGGCTGAGCATGGGTTATGGCATCAGGACGCACTCCCACTCAGTTAGAAACGGCTATTCCCGGATACGGGTTTGCGGCGCATGCCATCAGGCAAGGTAGGCTGTCGACTCGTCCGGGCGCGTAGCTCAGCGGTAGAGCGCCTGCCTTACAAGCAGGATGTCGGCGGTTCGAAACCGTCCGTGCCCACAGGACTTAGGTAGCAGGTCAGTGGCCTCTCGGAGATTCTCGGGAGGCCGTTCCTGTGACCGGAGTCCACATCGAGTCCACATCCCACAGGTCGCACTCGCGCGAGTGACAGCGGCTCATGATCATCTGTGGAGCCCGGATGTGGAGATCCGGCCTGCGGGCGACCACCCCCGCCGCGGAGTCTGGCGGAGGCCGTTCGTTCAAACCAGGACCTCCCACTTGCGAAGGATGACGATTTCCGGTGGGCAGACGTACACCGGCCCCCCTATGCGTTAAGAGTGGTAGGTGGGGGCGCAGTCTTCATTACGGTGCGAAATAAAATGGTGACACGACGCACATGCGTCCTCGCCCGCCGCTGCGAAGCGGGCACGCACATCCGCCACCCACCGCAAGCCGGCCGTCGACAAGGGCTTGAGTCTCAACTCCGCCCCGCAGTCCTGACACACCGCGGAGTACCTGACAGAATCGAAAACCGCCTGCTCCATCCCCACTCCCAACGGAGACGAGGTTAAACGACGAGCTGAGCTTGTCCTTTAACCTCTACACCTCCTTGGTGCTCCCCATTAACGGGGTGATCATGGCGGCCTGATCAGACACACTGGTTCGGTGCAGCATGATGAAGGACAGCCGTTGTCCGGTGGCAACGTCAGCGATGGTGTCGTTCGAGTCGGAGATACTGTCCGCCGTCCGGCCGGACCGTGGACTCCCGCAGTGCACGCCTTACTCACCCACCTGAACGAGGTGGGATTCCGTGCGGCGCCTCGTCCTTTGGGCATCGACGACCAGGGGCGCGAGATCCTGACCTTTGTGCCGGGGCATGTGGTCTGGCCCGACCGTTTCTCTCTGCTGGAACCCGCTCGGCAACTGGCTCGTGTGGCGCGACTGATCCGGGACTTCCACGATGCAGTGCAGGACTTCACGCCACCACCCGACGCGCACTGGCAGATGCTGATCCCCGCCGAAGGCGGCGACATCATCGCCCATCACGATCTGGCCCCATGGAACCTTGTGGTCGCAGACGAGTCCCGGTGGGCCTTCATCGACTGGGACACCGCCGGCCCCGGTTCCCGCCTGTGGGACGTCGCGTATGCCATGCACGGTTTCATCCCGTTGTCCGCGCATCCTGACTGGCAACGCGGCGACGCGGGAGACCGACTGCGAGTCTTCGCCAACGCCTACGGCCTCGATGAAGCCGAACGCCGTCGGCTGGTCCCACTGCTGGGGCGCCGTACGCGTTCCATGCACGACTTCCTGCGCGAACAGGCCGCCCAGGGTGTCCAGCCCTGGGCAACTCTGTGGACCGCGGGCCACGGCGACGCCTGGCGAAGCGACGCCGAATACATCGAACAGCGCGAAGACCAGTGGATGCACGCCTTGCTCGCCGGCTGAGGCACTTCCGTCCGCTCGTCGCTCCCCAGAGGGCGCTCCTACCGGCCAGGGCGACACCGAAGGCGACGATGCCGTCCAGTCCGCACGGCGGTATCCACGCGAGGGCGGCCGGCCAATGGCTGAGCCAGTGCCGTCCCGCCAGCGCGTCGAGGCGGGTGAGCACGGGAAAACTTTTGCCGGAGCCCGCTGAGGTCAAGTCCTGCGAGCAGCCCCACAACAAGTTCGGGTCTCGGTTGAGTCTCCCCTGGAGGGAGACAGCAAGCTGGGGTCATGGACAGCGACGCGCTCTATTCCATCGGAGAATTATCCCGCCGGACCGGCCTGACGGTGAAGACCATCCGGTACTACTCCGACCAGGGCATCGTCCCGCCAACCGACCGGAGTCCAGCGGGCTACCGGCTGTACGGCTCCGAGGCACTCGCACGCCTGGAGTTGGCCCGCACGCTGCGCGATCTCGGGCTCGACTTGGCAACCGTGCGCAAGGTGCTGGACCGGGAGACATCCATACCGGAAGTCGCGGAAGCACATGCTGACGCCTTGGACGTACAGATCCAGGCTCTCCGCCTGCGACGGGCAGTACTACGAGCTGTCGCCAGACACGGCCCCACCACCATGGAGATGGACCTCATGCACCGACTCGCCACGCTCTCGCAGGCCGAACAACGCCGACTGGTAGCCAACTTCATCGACGACGCCTTCCGGGACTGCGACGCCAACCCCGAGTTCGTGACCCTCATGCGATCCGCAATGCCCGAACTCCCCGACGATCCAACCCCCGATCAGGTCGAATCCTGGGGAGAACTCGCCGAACTCTGCCAGAACGAAGACTTCCGTACCACGGTACGCCGCATAGCTGAGGACCAAGCGCAAGAGCCTTCCCGACGGGACGTCAGCGGCTTGCATGATGATCTCAACCAAGCGATGCGTGAGCGAATCGACGAAGCCGCGTCCGCCGGCGTCCTCCCGGCCTCCGCCAAAACCGCACCCCTCGCCGACTCACTGGGCGGCCTCTACGGCCACGCATTCGAGAGGGCCGGCGACGGCGACCTTCGCCGCTGGCTCCTCGCCCGCCTGCAGGCAACCGCCGACCCACAAACCGAGCGCTACTGGCAGCTCCTGGCGACGATCAATGGATGGCCTGCATCGCCCTCACTCGCTCCCGTTTACACCTGGTTCACCACCGCCCTCCGCAGTGCTTCTGCTACGGCAGCGACGTCTTGAGCTCCGGGGGGCATCACGTGAAGTACGACGTCTTACAGATCCTCGGTATGACACTCCTGGTCCTTGGGGGGTAGGGAGCAATCCGCCAGCTCGTCGACCACAACAACGTCGGCCTACTCGGCTGGCTGCCAGGCGAATTCGCGGCCGGCGTTACCGTCTACGTTGTCGCCGTCGTCATCGGAGCGGTAGTTGCAAGTTGGGCCCGCAGCAATGCGAAGGCTGTCGGGTGCAGGAACTGACGGAGCGACTAGAGAGGGCACGCAGCAGGCACCCCGAGACAGGACACAGCTCTGTGCACCCATGTCCTGTCTCGGTTGAACAAACGCTCGTCCGTCTCACCACGTAGGACACGGTCTAATTAGGAGAGAGGATGGGTCGCCCGGCGGTGGCCTGCGGCCCCTCGGGGCGAGCCGGCCCGGCGCGGATGCGCCTTGCGAGTGCTCGCCTTTGCCCCCCCC
>NZ_JBEYXP010000078.1:0-4481 GCF_040704615.1 Streptomyces sp. NPDC046862
ACCAGGCCAGGCCCTTCAAGTGGGCCAAGACGGCCGACCAGATCCTCGACCGAATCTGCCGTTACTGCTCACGCATCTCCGAACCAGGTCACTAGCCGGAACCGGGCGGCGGGATCAGGTCCCCGTAGAATCACCCACGGTGGGAACACAGTCCAGGGCCGTACTCGTTGGGTCCTGATGAGAAGTTCATGAGAGGCCGCCGGGAAGGGTGATTTCGCTCTCTCTTGGCGGGGCCCGCGCGTGGACGGCTCCAACCGGGGTTATCACGGACGCGGAAAGGGGGTGCGGGACGGTGCGCGCAATCGGCGGAGTCTGGCGCTGGCGGCACAATCCGCTGCGCCGCACGACGGATCTGGTCGAGGCCTGGCTGGCCCTCGCCACCCTCGTGCTGATCCTCGTGGCCGCGCCGGTGATCGGTGCCGTCGTCGGGTCCGCCGCGCAGGACGCCCTGCAGCAGTCCGTGAGGGAGCAGCGCCAGGCCCGGCACGACGTGACGGGCACCGTGGTCAAGAAGGCCGACGGCTCTCCGCTGGATCCGGACCCGGAGACCGCGACCGCCCGTGACCGCAGCAGCCGTGTGATCGCCGACTGGACAGCGCCGGACGGCACCCGGCGGCACGGCATGGTGCTGGCGAACCTCAAGAACCCGCGCCCCGGTGATCACTTCAAGCTGTGGACCGACCAGCAGGGCCGCATAGTGGGCCGCCCGCTGGACTCCGCCACGGCGGCGACGCACGCGGTGCTGGCCGGTTTCGGCTCCGCGGTGCTGGCCGCGGGGGTCGTGGAGGGCGCCAGGCGGCTGATCGTCTGGCGCATGGTCCGCCGCCGGTACGCCCGTTGGGACCAGGCATGGGACAAGGCGGGCCCGGACTGGGGGAGGACGGGCACAGGCAGCTGACGGCCTTGCCGCTCTGGTCAACCGCCCGTCCCCGCGCACGCTACGGTGGACCGGCCGAACTGTTCGGCTAACGACCCGCGTTCAACGAGGTGGGGGCACAGCAGCGCCATGGCACAGGGCACGGTCCAGGTGACGCACACCGGCACATCGCGGTGGCGGCGCCGCACAGGTGAGTACGCTTCGCTCGCCGCGGCCCTGGAGGCCGCGAGCGACGGCGACGTGCTCACCGTCGCTCCCGGTACGTACCGGGAGAACCTCGTGCTGCAGCGGTCCGTGACCCTGCGGGGCCCCGAAGGCTCCCCGGGCTCCGTGCGCATCGCCCCGGTGGACGGGGTTCCGCTGACCGTGCGGGCCTCCGCCGTGGTGCAGGACCTGCACGTGGAGGGCCAGGACTCGGCCGCGCCCGCCCTGCTCGTCGAGAGCGGTGTGCCGGAGCTGCTGGACGTGCGGATCGTGACGCGGTCCGCGACCGGCATCGAGGTGCGCGGTGACGCACGGCCGACGGTGCGCCGCTGCACGGTCGACAACCCGGCCGGGATCGGGATCGCCGTCATGGACGGCGGCAGCGGGGTGTTCGAGGAGTGCGAGGTCGTGGCGGCCGGGCAGGCGGCGGTCGCCGTCCGCGGCGGCGCCCACCCGCGCTTCGAGCGCTGCCGGATGCACCACGCCTCCGGGGTGGGCCTGTCGGCGACCGGTGAGAACTCCTCGCTGGAGGCCGTCGGCTGCGAGGTGTACGAGGTCCGGGGCTCCGGAGTGCAGATCACCGGGCGGGCCACGGCACACCTCACCGACTGCGATGTGCACCGGACCAGCGCGGACGGGGTCACGCTGGACACGGACGCCGTGCTCACGCTCGCCGACTGCCGCATCCACGACATCCCTGAGAACGCGGTCGACCTGCGCTCCCGCTCCGTCCTCACGCTGACGCGCACGACGGTGCGGCGGTTCGGGCGCAACGGCCTGTCGGTGTGGGACCCGGGTACGCGCGTGGACGCGAACCAGTGCGAGATCTTCGACAGCACGGGCGACTATCCGGCGGTCTGGGTCAGTGACGGCGCGACGGCCGTGCTGGAGTCGTGCCGCGTGCACGACGTGCCCGACGCGCTGTTCGTCCTGGACCGCGGCTCGCGCGCGGACGTCGTCGACAGCGACCTCACGCAGGTACGCAACACGGCCGTGTCCGTCAGCGACGGGGCGACCGCGCAGCTCGACGACTGCCGGATCAGGGATGCCGCGACGGGCGCCTGGTTCCGGGACCATGGCAGCGGCGGCACCCTGTCCAGCTGCACGGTGGACGGCACGCAGACGGGTGTGATCGTCACCAAGGGCGCCGACCCCACCATCGAGCGCTGCACGGTCACCTCGCCCGCGGAGGCCGGCTTCTATGTCTCGGCCGAGGGCCGCGGCAGCTTCGTGGGCTGCCGGGTGACGGGCAGCGGCGGCTACGGCTTCCATGTGATCGACGGCTGCCGTACGACGCTGCGGAAGTGCCGTACGGAGCGCTGCGCGCGCGGGGGCTACGAGTTCGCGGACGGCGGCCCCGGCGACACGGGCGGCGGTCCCCTGGTCGAGGACTGCACGAGCGACGAGAGCGCCGGGGTGCGGCCACCGGCGGCGCGGGAGACCGCGGTGCAGACCACGGGTCACTCACCCGGCCTGCTGGGCTCGATCCCCGGCCAGCGCACCACCGAGCAGGAGCCGTACGTCGCGGCCGTCCCGGAGCCCTCGCAACCGACGCGGACCTCGCACGACGTGCTGGGTGAACTCGACGCGCTGGTGGGCCTGGACAGTGTCAAGCTCGAGGTGCGCGCCCTCACCGACATGATCGAGGTGGGGCGGCGCCGTCAGGAGGCGGGCCTCAAGGCGGCCTCCGTCCGGCGTCACCTGGTCTTCACCGGCTCCCCGGGCACCGGCAAGACGACGGTCGCCCGCCTGTACGGCGAGATCCTGGCCTCGCTCGGCGTCCTGGAGAAGGGCCACCTCGTCGAGGTGTCCCGGGTCGACCTCGTCGGCGAGCACATCGGTTCCACGGCCATCCGCACCCAGGAGGCGTTCGACCGGGCACGCGGCGGGGTGCTGTTCATCGACGAGGCGTACGCGCTGTCGCCCGAGGACTCGGGCCGCGACTTCGGCCGCGAGGCCATCGACACGCTGGTGAAGCTGATGGAGGACCACCGGGAGGCGGTGGTGGTGATCGTCGCGGGGTACACGGCCGAGATGGAACGGTTCCTTCAGGTCAACCCTGGTGTGGCGTCCCGTTTCTCACGGACCATCAGGTTCGGTGACTACGGTCCGGAGGAGTTGCTGCGGATCGTGGAGCAGCAGGCCGAGGAGCACGAGTACCGGCTGGTCCCGGGCGCCTCCGAGTCCCTGCTGAAGTACTTCACGGCGATTCCGAAGGGGCCGACGTTCGGCAACGGCCGCACCGCGCGGCAGACCTTCGAGGCGATGGTCGAGCGTCACGCGGGCCGCGTCGCGCAGTTCGCCGAGCCGAGCACGGACGATCTCACGCTGCTCTACCCGGAGGACCTGCCGGAGCTGCCGTGACGGGCAGGTTCTGACGCGCTGATCCAGGCGGCCGGGCGGCCCGTGGGCCACCCGGTCACCCGGTCGCCCGTGGGTCTCACTCCCCGCCGCGCGGGACCGGTACCTCGGGCCCGATCCGGTCCAGCAGCCGCTTGCGTTCCGCCGCGAAGGCCGGGTCGGCCTGGTAGTCGGAGTGGCCGAGGATCGGGGCGGGCAGCGGATGGGCCGGGGTACGGCCGTAGGCGAGAGGGTCCTTGAAGGGCTCGGCGTCGACCCCGGGACCGCAGCCACCGGGCAGGCGCACCGGGCCACCGATGGGGTCGGTCAGGCGGTACAGGTTGCGCCAGCAGTCCACCTCGCGGTGCAGGGAGCCGAGGGCGTGCGGGCCGAAGTGGGCCGGGAACCAGCGCCCGTACAGCCGCTCCAGCGGTGAGCCGTAGGTGAGCAGCGCGACCCGCCCCCGGACCGACGGGGTCAGCTGCCAGGCTGCCGCCGCCGCGAGGACGCTGCCCTGGGAGTGCCCGGAGAGGACGAGCCGCCCGCCGGTGGCCCGTGTCCACGTCGCCATGCGCCAGGTCAGGTCGGGCACGGCACGCTCGGCGTAGCAGGGCGGCGCGAAGGGATGGGCGGCGCGCGGCCAGAACGTGCCGACGTCCCACAGGATGCCGATGGTGCGGCGCGCGGAGGCGTCCTTGTAGGCGCGGCGGCCGGACGCGACGAAGAGGATGAACCCGAAGCCGATCAGCCAGGACCCGAGGGCCTGCGCGGTGTCGGCGGCGCCCGCCACGAAGGGGGACGCGCCGCGCGCGGCCTCGCCCGGCACCTTCTCGGTGATCGCCGCCCCCATCAGGGCACTGAGGCCGAGGAGCAGCGTCACGGCCGAGATGACGCCGATCACGCGGGGGGCCCGGTCGGTGAGGGCTGCCATGGCGCGCGTTCCGGCGATACGGCGGGTCCGGGCCTTGTCCTGGCGCTCCGACTCCTCGTCGGCCGGCCCGGCCGCCTCCGTGTCCACCCCCTCGTCCGGCTCGACGGCCGCCCGCCCGACCGGCTCCGC
>NZ_JBEYXP010000078.1:4580-43000 GCF_040704615.1 Streptomyces sp. NPDC046862
AGTCCGCCCCCTCGTCCGGCTCGACATCCACCCGCCCGACCGGCTCCGCGTCCGCCCCCTCGACCGGCTCGACATCCACCCGCCCGACCGGCTCCGCGTCCGCCCCCTCGACCGGCTCGACATCCACCCGCCCGACCGGCTCCGTGCCCCGCCGTCCAGCCCGCCCCTCGCCCGCCGGGCCGACCGGCTCCCCGTCCGGCCCCCCAGTCCGCTCCTTCCTCGCTGTCCGCCTCTGGTTCTCGTTCAGGTCGTACTCCCGCTCCACCGCGGGCAGTTCACCGCTCCGCAGCACCCATGTGCGCCACGCCAGCCAGGCGACGAGCAACAGCACGACCAGCAGGAGGGGCGGGATGACGGATGCCTGCCAAGTCAGCAGCACGGGCGGACCCAGCAGCGAGTCACCGGTGCCGTTCAGCCAGTCGGCGACGCGCTGGGCCACCCCGCCGGACATCACTCCGCCGAGCGCGCAGGCGAGCATGGCCACGGCCGGCCCGGCCAGACCGCGCATCGCGGTGCGCCTGTCGGGGTGGGAGAGGTACAGGACGTGGGCGACGACGGCGAGCGCGACGACGAGAACACCCTGCACGAAGGCGATCCCGCCGAACGTCATGTCGCCCGGAAGCCGCCCCTCCGACCGCCACCCCGGGCGCGACCAACCCGCGTACACCATGACGAGCGCGAGCAGGGTGACCGAGCCCACGGGTAGCCACCGCACCAGTGTCCTGTCCAGTTCCCTGTCCAGACGGTTCTCGCTGCGGCCCCGCCGGCACACCACCCACACCACGACGACGGCGCCCGCCAGGAGCAGCGCGTCCAGCAGCCGGCCCAGCCCCTCCAGAAGGGCGGGGCCACCGGACCCGCGGTCGTAACGGGCCGCGGAGGTGCCGACGGCCGCCGCGACCGTCAGAAAGCCCGCCGCCGTGTGCGCGGCGCGCAGCCGGGCCACCAGACGGCGTCCGTACCAGAAGCCGGGGCGGCCTAGCGCGGTCCGGTCGGCGGTGGCGTCGTCGTCGGGTTCGTCCCGGCGGCTCATCGGCTTCTGGGACTCGTATGCGCTCCAGGTGCGGTGGGACAGGTACCACAGCAGCCCGGTGAGTGCGGTGGGCACCAGGGAGGCCAGGGCGAGGCGGCGGCCGGGCGGGCTCCACCAGCCGTCACCGGACACCTCGGGTGACAGGAAGCCCAGCCATGTGTGGTCCTCGGCGCACGCCGGGGTGCCCGCGCACTGCCAGGCGGTCAGGTCGAGGGCGACCTCACAGGCCGCGGCCACGAACAGCACGGTCAGGGTCAGCCCGGCGAGCCGGACGAGCAGGCCGTAGAGGCGGACCGTCCGCCGCCGGCCCCGGGTGGTGGGGCGCATCCAGTGGGCCAGGTTGACCACCATGAACGGCAGCAGCAACAGCCACAGGGCGCGGGAGCCGTTTCCGGAGGTCAGGTTGCACCAGACGTACGCCTCCGGCACGGGCTTGCCGCGGTAGTCCTCGGGGCGCTCCTCCGCGTCGGCGTCGTCGACGCGCCGGAAGACGGCCGCGGTCCTGTCGCCGGTGATCCGGACCGTCCGCGGATCGTTCAGCATCTCCTCGGGTGTGGTGCCGCCCACGCCGTGCACCAGCAGTTCCAGGGCTGCTCCGGCGGGTGCGGAAGCCTGGTCCGGTCCCTCGTGCTCCCCCGTCGGGGCATGTTCGGTCGCACTCGCCACTGTTCTGCCCTTCCCCCGTGGTACGCCTATGGCAGGTGTGATGCGCAGGCACATGATCTCCGCTCCGGGGGCGGCGTACACCCGTGGACACGGAATCTCCCCCGATCCGGGACAGGGTCGAGTTCCTGAGGTGGACAGCGTGACGTGTCCGCGTCGGTACGGGCAGGGGCGCCCGTGGAACCGGAGCGTGCGAGTATGGGACGTCCTCGGGACCGGGGGCGGGGAGAATGTGCTCGTCGGAGGGGGTATGGAGGCGTGATGGGGCGAAAGGACCGGAGCGGGCGTGAGTGAGAACCAGAACCTCCTCGCGGAGCAGCGCCGCGCCCTGATCCTCGACGAGGTACGGCGGCGCGGCGGGGTACGGGTCAACGAGCTGACGCGCAAGCTCGGCGTGTCCGACATGACGGTCCGCCGGGACCTCGACGCGCTCGCCCGCCAGGGGGCGGTGGAGAAGGTGCACGGCGGCGCGGTGCCGGTGGCCGAGGCGAGCACGCACGAGCCGGGCTTCGAGGCCAAGTCCGGGCTGGAGCTGACCGCCAAGGAGGACATCGCCCGGGCCGCGGCCGAGCTGGTCGCGCCGGGTACGGCGATCGCGCTGTCCGGTGGTACGACGACGTTCGCGCTGGCGCACCGGCTGCTGGACGTGCCGGATCTGACCGTGGTCACGAACTCGGTGCGTGTGGCCGATGTCTTCCACGTCTCGCAGCGCAGTTCGGGGCAGCGGCAGGGGGCGGCCACCGTCGTGCTGACCGGTGGGGTGCGGACCCCGTCGGACTCGCTCGTGGGGCCCGTGGCGGACCAGGCGATCGCCGCGCTCCACTTCGACGTGCTGTTCCTGGGCGTGCACGGCATATCGGTCGAGGCGGGCCTGTCCACCCCGAACCTGGCGGAGGCCGAGACGAACCGGCGGCTCGTGCAGTCCGCACGGCGTGTCGTCGTGGTGGCGGACCACACCAAGTGGGGGACGGTGGGCCTGAGTTCGTTCGGGTCCCTGGATCAGGTGGACACCTTGGTCACCGACGCCGGGCTGCCGGCCGGGGCGCGCGCGGAGATCTCGGAGCACCTCAGGCAGCTGATTGTCGCCGGGGAGCTTGGGGAGGACACGGACGAGGCGGAGGACGGTACAGACATCTGACGGTCTGCCAGCTAGGGTGACGCTGCCCGGTCAACCGCCCCTGCCGTCCGGGGCGGCCCGTTCCGCGAAGGGGGTCACCTCATGGTTCGCCGTCTGCGCCCGGTGGGGCTCGAATTCGTCGGGACCGCACCCGTGCGGTTCGTGTTCTCGGGCGAGATGTCCGCGCCTCCGGACGCGGTGTTCCGTGCCATGGCGGAGGACGTGCCGGGTTGGAGCGAGTGGTTCACGGGCGTGACGTACGCCCGTCCGGTCGGGGACGGCACGCGGCGCGAGGTCCGGCTGAAGGGTGGGACCCGCTGTCTGGAGACGATCGTCGCGGCGGAGCCCTCCGAGGTGTACGCGTATCGGGTGGACCAGACCAACGCGCCCGGAGTGGGGGCGTTGCTGGAGGAGTGGCGGCTGGCTCCTGCCGGGGAGGGGACGCGGGTGCGGTGGAGCTGGGCCGCTGACGGTTCTGCGGTCTTCCGGTTCGCTTTGAAGCTTGCTCGGCCGGGGTTGCAGCGGGCGTTTCGTGACTCGGTCAGGGCGTTGGATCGGCGGTTGGCGGTGGGGTAGCCGCGGCTGGTGGGTATCTGCAGGCCGTTTGTGGCTGGTCGCGCCCACGCGGCGGAGCCGCATGTTCTATACGGCCCCGCGCACCTGCCGGGGCGCGCGCCACTCCCCCGTCTCCAGCAAGGACTCGATCGCCGCCGCGTACGGCCAGATGTCCAGCCCCTGCTCCGCCAGCCACGCGTCCGAGTAGTACTTGTCCAGGTAGCGGTCCCCGGGATCGCAGAGCATGGTCACCACGCTCCCCCGGCGCCCCTCCGCCACCATCTCCGCCACGATCTTCAGGGCGCTCCACAGGCCGGTGCCCGTGGAGCCGCCCGCCTTGCGGCCGATGGCCGACTCCAGGGCCCGTACGGCCGCGACGCTCGCGGCGTCCGGGACCTTCATCATCCGGTCGATGACACCGGGGACGAAGCTGGGCTCCATGCGCGGGCGGCCGATGCCCTCGATGCGTGAGCCGCAGTCGCAGGTGACGTCCGCGTCGCCGGTCGTCCAGCCCTCGAAGAAGCACGAGTTCTCGGGGTCCGCCACGCAGACGCGGGTGTCGTACTGCATGTAGTGGACGTAGCGCGCGATGGTCGCCGAGGTGCCGCCGGTGCCGGCCGTGGCGACGATCCACGCGGGCTCGGGGAAACGCTCCAACTCCAGCTGGCGGAAGACGGATTCGGCGATGTTGTTGTTGCCTCGCCAGTCCGTGGCCCGTTCGGCGTAGGTGAACTGGTCCATGTAGTGGCCGCCGGTCTCGGCCGCGAGGGCGGCCGACGCCTCGTACATCTTCCGGGGGTCGTCCACGAAATGACATCGTCCGCCGTGGAACTCGATCAGCCGGCACTTCTCAGTGCTGGTCGTGCGCGGCATGACGGCGACGAACGGCACACCGATGAGCTTCGCGAAGTACGCCTCGGAGACGGCCGTCGAGCCGCTGGAGGCCTCGATCACCGGGCGACCCGGCCGGATCCAGCCGTTGCACAGGCCGTAGAGGAAGAGGGAGCGGGCCAGTCGGTGCTTGAGGCTGCCGGTGGGGTGGGTCGACTCGTCCTTCAGGTACAGGTCGATTCCCCAGTGCTCCGGAAGGGGGAAGGAGAGCAGATGGGTGTCGGCCGAGCGCTGGGCGTCGGCCTGGACCTTGCGGACGGCTTCCTTCAGCCAGGCCCGGTACTCCGCGTCGCTGTGGTCGACGTCGAGGGTGTCGAGGGGCGTACCGGTCAGGGTGGGGCGAGGGGGGCTCACGGCGGCTCCTTCCGCGTTTCACCGACGGCGGGTCGCGCGGTCGGACGCCCCGATCATAGACACTGGGCGCACGCTTCTCACCTGCATAAACGCCCCTTTGAGTATCTCAAAGCGCCCCTGTGGCGGGGGGTGCGCGGGCGCATGGGGGCGCATGCACCGAGTGCTCCCCCGACCGCGCCCCCGCGGCACCCTACGCACTGGTGCTCGACGCCGCGGACGTGCAGACTGCACCGCATGGGCCGAGATGCCCGGACGGGGAGGCACACTCGAACGGGGCCCGCACACTGGATCACGAACCACGCGGGTCCATGACAGGGCAGAGCCGAAGCGCACGAGGGGGCGGGGCAACATGGCGGAGCCGGAGTTCACGGCCACGGGAGTGCGGATCGGGAAGAGGCTGCGCTCGCTGACACGGGCCGGACAGGTGCGGATCACGGACGGCAGGCTGCAGTTGCTGACGAGCTACGGCAGCGAGATCGACAGCGCGCCGGTGCAGGCCGTGCGCGCGTCGAGGCCCTGGTTCGCCCACGACGACCGGGCGTTGGCCGATGTGAACGGCACCCGTTACACGCTGACCCTCGGTGAGACCGACCCCGCTCCGGGCAAGCCCGGGCCGCCCTCGGCCCGGCGGTTCATCGAGGCGGTACGCAGGGCCGCGGGGCGCGGCGGCTGAGGAGCCGCGAGTTGCGGGATCCGACCCCCTGAGTCACGCTGATCTCACGTCACTCTGGGTTTACCGGCGATTACGCTGCGAACCAGCCGCCGGTCACGACCGCGGGCGGCCGTCGTACGCAGCCACTCCGCGCCAAGAGAGCGACCGCAGAGCGCGGTCGCCCACAGCAGGCGGCGATTGTCCCGCAGCCACCTCGCTGAATCCGTTCTCCGTCTTCTTCCGGACCTCAATTCGGGGAGTCGCAGCCGTGATCAGCAAGCCAAGCAGGCACTGCACGGTGGAGCTCCAAGCCCTGCCGTCGCGGATCGGCCAGGTCCGCAGAATCGTCTCTGCGCAATTGCGCTACTGGCATCTGGATTTCCTCATCGACCGGGCGGCACTCGGAGTGACCGAGCTGCTGACCAACGTTCACCGGCACGCCGAGCCGGACAAGCTGTGCACGGTGGAGATCGAACTGTTGCTCGACCGACTGACGGTCTCGGTGCGCGACAACGACCCGCGCCTCCCCGTGGTGCAGGACGCCGAGCCCTCCGCCACCTGCGGCCGCGGCCTCGCGATGGTCGCCGCGGTGAGCGAGAGCTGGGGTGCGCGGCCGCATGGCGATTCGGGCAAGGTCGTGTGGTTCACCCTTCCGGCCCACGCCGAGCCGGTGGCGCTACCGAAGCGTTCGCGATACGCCACGAGCCACCGGCCCGCCGCCCGCCGGCGCAGCAGGGCCGAACACGCTCCCGCCCGGTCCGCCGTCGCAGGCTGACCGGGCGGTGAACGGGTGACCGCCGTCGCGTGCCCGACGCGGCGGCGGTCACCTTCACCTCCCACTCGGTGGTGATGGAGCGTCACTTCGTGCCGATGGCGCGTCGCTGTGCCGATGGTGCGTCGCTGTGCTGATGGCGCGTCACTCCGCCGCGACGGCACGTCACTCGGTGGCGATGGCGCGCAGCACGTCCAGGCGGGCCGCCCGCCGGGCCGGGCGCAGACCCGCGACGGCGCCCGCGGCCAGGCCGACGAGGACCACCACGGCGAGCTGTACGGGCGGCAGCGCGAAGGCGAAGGCACTGTCGCTCGCGCTGTCCGACGCCTCGACGAGCACCCAGCCGAGGAAGGCGCCGAGGCCCAGCCCGCCCGCCGTGCCGAACGCGGCGACCAGCACCGACTCCCAGCGGACCATGGCCCGCAACTGCGCCCGGGTCTGTCCGACGGCCCGCAGCAGACCGAGCTCCCGGGTCCGTTCGTGGATGGCCAGCGTCAGCGTGTTGGCGATGCCGAGGAGCGCGATCAGCACCGCGAGGGCGAGCAGCGCGTAGACGAGCGTCAGCATCATGTCGATGCCGCCGGCCGAGGACTGGGCGTACTCGTCGCGGGTCTGTACCTCGGGCTTGCCGTACCGGTCGGCGGCCTTCTCGACGGCGGCCTTGCCGTCGGCCGTGCTCACGCCGTCCTTGAAGGAGACGGCGACGAGGGTGTCGGAGTCCTGGGTGCGGTGCGGCTCCCAGGCCGCGCGGGTGATGACGTAGTCGCCCGCGAGCTCGGACCGGCCGTAGACGGCGCGCACGGTGAAGGTCTCCTTCGTGCCGTCGGTGAAGGTGAGCCGCGTCGTGTCACCGGTCTTGAGCCCCTGTTTGTCGGCCTCGCTCTTGGTGAGGGCGATGCCGTGGGCGCCGAGGTCGTTCAGCGAGCCGTGGACGTCGCCCAGGTCGAAGACCCTGCCGAGTGCGGCCGGGTCGGTGACGGTGAGCCCCCGTCCGCTGCCGTCGACGTCGGCGACGCCCCGGCCGAGGCCCACGGCGGTCCGCACCTCGGGCAGCCGGGCGATCGCCGGTGCCAGCTCGGGGCTGAGCCCACTGCCGCCCGCGCCGAACGACGGGGTACTGACGGCGACGTCGCCCGCGAACGAACGGGACACCGTCTGGTCCATGGTCGCCTTCAGCGAGGCGGCGAAGACGGTGAACAGCGACACGACGGCGACGCCGATCATCAGGGCGCCGGCGGTGGCGGCCGTCCGCTTGGGGCTGCGGAGCGCGTTGCGCCGGGCCAGCCCGCCGGTGACGCCGCGCAGCCGGTCAAGAGGTGCGCCGAGGACGCGTACGGCCGTCGAGGAGGCGACCGGTCCGAGGACCACGAAGGCGGCGAGGGCCAGCACGGCGCCACCGCCCACGAGCCACAGCGAGGGGGTGACGAGAAGCCCGGCCAGGGTGAGGGCGACGGCAAGGGCGCCCAGACCGGCACCGGTCACGGCACGGACGCGGGAGGCACCGGACTGGTCGACGGCGGTCTCCCGCAGCGCGGCCAGGGGTGCCGTACGACCCGCGCGGACGGCGGGCAGCAGCGCGGAGCCGAGGCAGACCACGATGCCGACCGCGAGCGGCAGCAGCATCGACAGGCCGCTGATCACCAGGGCGCCCCCGGGGAACGGGAACCCTATCGCCGGGAACAGCGCCTGGAGCCCCGCCGCGATGCCGATCCCGCCCGCCAGTCCCGCGGCGGACGCGGTCACGGCCACCACCGTCGCCTCGACGAGCGTGGAGGCGGTGACCTGACGGCGCGAGGCACCGAGGGCGCGCAGCAGCGCGTTCTCACGGGTGCGCTGGGCGACGACGATCGCGAAGGTGTTGTGGATGGAGAACGTCGCGACCAGCAGCGCGATACCGGAGAACACCAGCAGGAAGGTGGTGAAGAGGGTCAGGAACTGACTGGAGATCATGTCCGTGTTCTCCTCGGCCGACTCCTGACCGGTGATGGCCTCGACTCCCTTGGGCAGCACCGGAGTCAGCCGGTCCACCAGCTCCCGCTGGCTGACCCCCGGCCCGGCCCGCACCTGGATGCTCGCGGCCTCACCGGGCTTGGCGGTGAGGTACTTCTCGGCGTCGGCCCGGATCATCCCGGTGAAGGTCACCTGGGCCATGCCGTCCTCGCCGCCGAAGGTCGCGAGGCCCACGATCGTCACCTTGACCGGGTCGGGCGTGCGCAGGGTCGTGGTGTCACCGATCCTGAGGTCGCCCTTGTCGGCGGTGGCCCGGTTCACGACGACCTCACCGGACGTGGAGGGGGCGTGTCCCTCGGCGAGCCGGTACGGGTTGAGCCGGGCGTCGTCGATCCAGTTGCCGGCGAGCGTAGGCGGGCCTTTGCCGCCGATCGGCTTGCCGTTCCTGCCGATGAGCTGGCCCGCGCCTTCGATGTTGGGCGCGGCGGCGGCGACGCCGGGGACGTCGTCGATCCGCCGGACGAGGTCGGTGGGGACGGGCTGCCGTACGCCCTGGCTCTCCCCCGGTGTGGTGATCGCGTCGGCACTGCGCACGACCGCGTCCGTGCCGCTGGTCGCGTTGCCGAACATCGAGTCGAAGTTGGCCCGCAGGGTGTCGCCCATGACGAGCGTGCCCGCCAGGAAGCCGACACCGAGGAGCACCGCGAGAAAGGTACCCGCGAAGCGGCGCTTGTGGGCGCGCAGGGATGACACGCTGAGGCGCACGGAGGCGTTCATGACCGCACCCCTTCGCTTCCGGACGCGCCGTCGAAGGCCTTCATGCGGTCGAGGACCTTGTCGGCCGTCGGGGCCTCCATCCGGTCCACCAGGCGTCCGTCGGCGAGGAACAGCACCTCGTCGGCGTGGGCGGCGGCCACCGGGTCGTGGGTGACCATGACGACGGTGCGGTCCATCTGCCGCACCGCGCGGCCGAGCAGCCCGAGCACCTCCTCGCCGGAACGGGAGTCGAGGTTGCCGGTCGGCTCATCGGCGAACACGACGTCGGGCCGGCCGGCGAACGCCCTTGCCACGGCGACGCGTTGCTGCTGTCCTCCGGAGAGTTCGGAGGGCCGGTGGTGGAGCCGGTCGCCCAGTCCGACCACGTCCACGAGCGCGTCGATCCACTCCCGGGAGCCCTTGCCGCGCGCGAGGTCCAGGGGCAGCGTGATGTTCTCCGCGACGGTGAGCGTCGGCACCAGGTTGAAGGCCTGGAAGACGAAGCCGACGCGGTCGCGGCGCAGGAGGGTGAGGCGGCGGTCGTCGAGTGTGCTCAGCTCGGTGTCGCCGATGTGGGCCGTCCCGGACGTGAGGGTGTCGAGGCCCGCCGCGCAGTGCATCAGGGTGGACTTGCCGGAGCCCGAGGGCCCCATGATCGCGGTGAAGCGGCCGGCCGGAAACCCGACGCTCACCCCGTCCAGGGCCCTCACGGAGGTGTCACCGGAGCCGTACACCTTGACGGCGTTCTCGACGCGGGCGGCGGTACGGGTCGTGGTGACGGTGGTCATTCCCGCTCACCCCTTTCCCGTACGGCCGAAGTGCTCGTCCAGGACGGACACCCGGCGCCAGTACTCGTCCTCGTCGATCTCGCCGGAGGCGAAACGGCGGCCGAGGACGGCCATGGGCGAGTCGCCGGCCGGGCGCGACTCGTTCATCGGGCGCCAGGGTCCGCGCCGGCCGCGCCAGACGGTGCGGCGGAGGACGGCCACGACGCCAACGACGACGGCTGCCCAGATCAGGGGGAAGAACAGGATCCACGGGCCGGGCCCGCCGTCCCAGTGCGCGAGGGTCTGCATGTCGGACTCATCTCCTCAGGTCACGTTTTCGAGCTGTCTCGAGGCTCGCGCCGGGAGGGGGTCCGGGTCGTCGTACGGCCAGCGGCAGTGCGTGTACCCCGTGGGGAGTACGCGGGGACGTCGCGGCTGCTCCCGGTGACATCCCCGCCCGGACGCACCGGGGCGACGGTCCGGTCGGGGCCCCGACAACCCGCTGGTGGGGCTGACGCTACGGTGGTCGGCGGGCGAGGCCGGCGCTGCTCGGGCTCTGCCTCGCCCTGCTGCACGGGCCCGCCCCGGCACATCCATCACCCGGACAGTCACCGCTGTGCACAAGGAGAGAGGCGCGCTGCCTTGCCCCACGAGAAGGACCACCAGAGGGAGCTCCTCCGGAGGCAGTCCCGGGTGCGTGGGATGATGCTCGGCCTGGCGCTCGGCGAGACCGTGGGAGGGGCTCGGGGCAGGCTGCCGGTCAGTGGTCCGTTGAGGGCCGGTGTCAGCACCCAACTGGCCTGCTTCACCGCCGAGGGCATCATTCGCGCGCAGGTACGCGGAAACCACAAGGGCAGCTGTTACGCGCCCGGGGTGGTCCTGCACGCCTACTGCCGGTGGGCCTTCCTGCAGGGCATCGAGGTCGAGAAGATGCGGCGGCGCTGGACGTCTTCCGGCGACGCGGTGTGGCCGGACGGCTGGCTCGCGGGTGTGCCCGCACTGGCCGAACGGCGCGGCAGCGCACCCGCGACGGTGACCGCGCTGTCCCGGATCGACGAAGGCCAGGAGCGGATGGCCACCCCCAGTCGGGGCTGTCACGCACTGACCCGGGGGCTGCCCGTCGCGGTCACCGGACTCGGAGGAATCTCCCAGGCCGCCGAGGTAGCCGCTCTCACTCACGGCGACACGGCCGCGCAGGACGCCACTGTCCACGCGGCCGTCCTGGCCCACCACTGTCTGACGAACCCAGCACCGGAAAGCGGACCCTATCCGTACTCCGGCAGATCCGCACAGGACGTGCTGCAGGCGGCCGTCACCGCCCTTCCGGCCGAAGGCCGGCGCATCACCGACGATGAACAAGCCCGTGTCGTCGCGGCGTTCCGGCACGCTGTCGACGACCCGGCCGACGCGGGACGGCTGGCACGGCTCGCACCGGACGCCACCGCACCCTCGACGCTGCTCGGCGGCCTCTACGCGGCGGCCTCCTTCCCCGACCGCGCCGACTTCCGCGCCGCTCTGGAGTTCGCGGCGGGCGCACCGGACGGTGACTCCGTCGCCTGTGTGACCGGCGCGCTGCTCGGCGCCGTCCACGGAATCGAGGCACTGCCCGTCGACCTGATCAGCCGTCACGAACTGGCGTGGGTCCTCGACACCCTGGCCCGCGACCTGCTGCTGGAACTCGACGACTCGCCCAGCGGCAGCGAGTACGTCCAGGGCTGGGACCCGCACTGGTGGCGCCGCTATCCCGGCTGGTGACGTGTGCCGTCCCGGTTTTCCGGTGTGCGGGCGACCGCCGCCACGCCTGCGTTGTCGCGTGAGACGTCCTGAAGTGCCCCGCCGCAATGGTCCTATGCCACCGAGATGTCCACGGGAGGCCGCAGCTTCGCCGCCACGGCGAGGGCCTCGTGCACCGGGTGGCTGTCGAAAGCCGCCAACAACGCCTTGTCCGCCGGGAGTTCGGCGGCAGGGAAGGCGATCTGCTCGTACGCGGCCTGGAAGCGCGGGCCCCAGCGGCGGGCGCCGAGGCGGGCCGTGCGGGAGCAGTTGTCGACCATGTGGGCGACGTCGCGTGCGTGCATGTAGGGCAGCAGGGAGTCGACCGCCTCGATGACCGACTCGTTGACGATCTCCGACCAGGGGTGGCCGCGCTCGGCGAACTCGTCGATCTGCGCGGTCATCGTCGCGATGAACACGCCGGCCGTGAACGGGTCGAGGGGCAGGGCGCGCCGGTCCCGGCGGGCGCGCACCTCCTCGCCCGCCGTCCACATCGCCGAACCGCCGATCCGGCTCATCGGCCGCGTGCCGAGGCGTCGTTCGGCGAGGATCACGCTGCGCAGTTCGGTGCCGTCGGCGACCTCGTCGTAGATCTCGGCGACGATCTCGCGGGCGGGACCGTACGTCGCCGCGTACGCCCGGTCGAAGACGTCGCGTCCGGCCGGGTCCAGTTCCTCGCGCACGGCCCGCAGCCCGGAGCGCGAGATGGTGCGGGCGATGGGCCCGGTGACGTTCTCGCAGGACCTCTCGTACGCGGTCACCGGGTCGTCGCCCGCCAGCCGGTAACGGGCGTACAGGCTCTCGACGATGCCGTGAACGGCCCCGAGCAGGATGGCGCGCTCGCCGACGATGTCCGAGAGGTACTCGCTCTCCAGCGTGGTGCGGAAGGTGTACGGGGAGCCGAGCGCGACCGACCAGGCGAGGGCGAGGGACGTGGCGCGGCCGTCGGGGTCGGTGTGCACGGCGTAACTGCTGTTGATCCCTGCGCCGTTGACCTCGGCGCCCTGCTCGTACAGGCGCCGGACCGAGTCGCCCATGCCCTTGGGACAGACCGCGATCACCGCGTGCCCCGGCGGGAACTCCCCGCCGGTTTCCCGGAGATGACCGAGCAGGAAGCCGTGCGAGAGGCCGATGGTGGCGCCGGGCCTGAGAGCCGCGAAGATCTCCTGGTGATGGGCGGCGAGCGCGGCGTCCGCGGTCAGCAGGATGACGAGGTCGCTCTCGGCGGTGACAGCGAGCCAGTCGCCGAGCATGCCGTTCTCCTCGGTGAAGCCGTGCGCACGGGCGTCGGCGGCCGAGGCGGAGCCGGGGCGCAGCCCGACGGCCACGGTGATGTCCGTGCCGGCGAAGGAGTCGCGCAGGTTGCGGGCCTGGGCCCGGCCCTGCGGCCCCCAGCCGATCACGCCGATGCGGCGCACCCCGGCGAAGGCCTGGGGCAGCAGCGGGAAGAGGTGGCGTCCGCCGCGCAGGATCGTCTCGGTGCCACCCGGGACGTCCATGGTCTCGAGTGCGAAGACAGTGGAGGTGGTCATGGTGGAGTTGTAGGCTCCGACCGATCATTGCGGCAAGCGCAACCTTTGCAGCGCGGTGTTCCGGATTCTGAAAGGCGCAGCTGAGCGTGGTGATGAGAGGCCCGGGTGGGGTGCGTGCGGGATGACCTTCGGGAACTGCGGCTCTTCCTCC
This sequence comes from Streptomyces sp. NPDC046862, assembly GCF_040704615.1. Lineage (NCBI taxonomy): Bacteria > Bacillati > Actinomycetota > Actinomycetes > Kitasatosporales > Streptomycetaceae > Streptomyces > Streptomyces sp. NPDC046862. Next base: position 17,547 of record NZ_JBEYXP010000078.1, read on the forward strand.
ATCTGGCGCGGACGCTGAACTTCGGCCGGACGAGTCTCGACTGTCACGTCAGCCCGGCGACACTGACGCGGACCGTGCAGCGACTGGAGGCGGAGCTCGGACACCGCCTCTTCGACCGTGGCCCGCGGGGTGTGTCCCTGACGGCCGAGGGGCACCGCTTCCGCGAGTACGCCGTCGAGGCGCTCGAGTTGTGGCGCGCGTACCGCGAGGAGCACCCGGATCCGGGCCGGCTCACGGGCACGCTGGCCGTGTTCGCGACGGTGACGGCCTGTCAGGTCCTGCTGCCCGGCCTGCTGGCGCCCTTCCGTGCCGCCCATCCGCAGGTACGGCTCGATCTGCGCACCGGTGACGCGGCAGCCGCGCTGGCCAGGCTCGACGAGGGCGAGGTGGACGTGGCGGTGGCCGGTGTCCCGGCGCGGCTGCCGGAAGCGCTGGTCAGCCGGACGGTCGCGACAACGGACCTGGTCTTCGTCACCGCCCGCGACCGCCCCGACCCGGAGCTGCGCGGTCCCTTCGTGCTCCCCCACCGCGGCCTGGTCCGCGACGCCGCCGACCGCTGGTTCCGGTCCCGCCGCGCCTCCCCCGACGTGGCGGCCGAACCCGACGGCCACGAGGGCCTGCTGACCCTGGTCGCGCTGGGCTGCGGCACCGGTGTGGTCCCCCGCCTGGTGCTCGACCACAGCGCCGTGCGCGACCGGCTGGCGGTGGTCCCCGCGGACACGGCGCCGGAGCCGTTCCCGATCGGGCTGTGCGTGCGGAGAACCGATCTGCGGCGTCCACAGGTGGCGGCGCTGTGGAGCCTCACGACACCGGACACTCGATCGCCTTGAAACGCGCGTGTCTTCTCGCGTGTGACCCACCTGCCACCCGTTGCCGGTCGGACGGGCGTGCCATCTGCCCGCACGATGCCGGGTGACTGTCTGTCAGAGGAGGGAGTTCTGCCGCAGGACCGACACGGCGGCAACGGTCCGGTATCCGCGCCACTCGAGGGCGGCGCTCGGTGAGTAGCTCGCGAAATCGACCGGCCAGCCACCGTCGTCCTGCTGTGCGGCAGCCAGTCGACTCAGCTCGGCGTCGATGACGCCCGGGTCGTACAGCGTGCGTGCGGGACGGCCTGGAGCCGGGGCCACGTCGAGCGGCCGGATCACCTCGTTCGCGGCACCGCCTTCGACGGGCAGCAGGCCGTCGTCGGGGATGAACCGCCGGAGGCCGTCGAGCAGGGCTGCCGCCTCCTGTCGGGCCTCGGAGGCGGCGTCGAGGAAACGGATCGCGAAGGACAGCTCGATCGCGTGGGGCCTGTCGCCGATCGCTTCGACGGCGGCCAGGCAGTACCGAGTCGCCCGGTCGAGCCAGGGATGGGTGGCGACGGCGCGGTCGTACGCGGTCAGCCGCAGGGCGCCGCCGACCGTGAACGCGGTGCTCTGCAGGGTGGACACCTTCGGGTCGGCCCGCGCCCAGAACGGTGCGCAGCCGCTGGCGTCCTCGACGGGCAGCGCGAAGGGCAGGCCACCGTCGGGGAGGGAGACCGACGCCAGCCAGTCACACAGGTGCACCGCTTGTGGCGTGATGACAGGAGCAATGTCCTCGAACACCTCGAACGCGTGCAGCGCGCCCGCCGGCTGGCTCTCGGGCGCGCGCAGGTCCGGCTCGATCCCCCACCCGTACCCGCCGTCGGGGTTGCGGTAGGCGTCGACGGCGGCGAGTACGGACCCGGCGTCGGCTTCACCGAGGAACAGCTCGAACCGTCGACGATCGAGGACTCGGGCATGCGTGGCCATGAACGACGTGGCTGCGGCGAGGTCTGCTTTCATGTACTCACCATGGTGTCCGTCACAGGCGTTCGTCTTGAACGTTTCGGACGTGTCATCGGGCAGTCGTCAGCTGAAGGATGGTGCCGGGGAGCACATGCGCGATCTCGCGGACTCGATCGAATCGATGGAACAACTCGCCGCGGTCTGGCGCGTGATGGTGCTCGACCGAGACCCGGACGCGGATGTCCGCGACCTTCCGGGCGTCTCCGTCCGCTGGGCCGACTGCCGGTTCGCTTTCTGGAACTGCGTCACGCTGACCGATGCCGGCATGGACGCCGGACTCGTGAAGCAGCGCCTGGGCGAGGCGGCGGAGATCATGCGAGCGAAGAGGCGTCCGGGTTTCCTGTGGGTCTTCGAGGATCTCCTCGAAGACCAGGCGCGCGCAGCGCTTCGGGGGGCGGCCGAGCAAGCGGGCCTCGTGCACGCCTTCCCCGGCACCGGCATGGCGGGAGACATCCTGCCGATCCCCGAACCGGCCCACCCCGACCTGACGTTCATACGCGTGACCACCGATGAACACCTGCGGGCCTTCGCGGACATCAACTCGCGTGCCTACGGCTTCCCGCTGGACGACGGCCGTGACGGTCTCGCCCGCTCCACGCTGTGGAAGAACCTCGTCCACGCCTACCTGGGCGTACGGGACGGCACGCCCGTGACCTGCGCCGCCACGGTAGAGGCGGAAGGCCGCCTCTTCGTTCTGCTCGTCGCCACCGACCCGGGATGGCAGCGCCGGGGCTACGCGGAAGCGGTGACGCGCAAAGCACTGCACGAGGGCGCCCGCGCAACGGGACTCACCCGGGCGACCCTGCACGCGACCGCCGCCGGGGCACCGGTGTACCCACGCATCGGCTTCGAGCCGAACTCCCCGATGCACTTCTACGCGCTGAAGGACTGATGTGGTGAGACCCGGTTCCCCACCAAGTCACCGCAATGTATGACGGATATGGCCATAACCATCTCGGCCGTTGATCGTTTACCGGACATGACCTACGTGAAGAAACTCGCGACAGCCTTCGTGTCCTGCTCCCTCCTCCTGCTCTCGGCGGCGCCGGCCAGCGCCCAGGTCGACGGGAACTGCGGCACGTACATCTGTGTCATGACGGCGCACCACAACAGGTTCGTCCAGGACATCACCGTCAGGACCAAGGACGGCCTGCCGGGGAAGCTGCGCGCCTACTGGGGCAATTTTCGTTCTCCCAGGGTCAACGCCGCGAGCCACCGGTGGGCCGTGAACTACGAGCAGGCGAACGCGAAGCTCGTGTGCGGCGGGCTGGAGCGTGACGGCCGGACGATCGAGGACGGGGTCTGCGTCACGATCTGACGTCCGGAGCACTCCTCGGGGGCACGGGTAAGCAGGCCCTGGACCCTTACGGGCGACCTCCCGCGCCCGACGTCAGACCAGCGCCGCGAGGGGGTCGTCGAGGACCGGCTGCCATGCCAACTCGGCGGCTCCCACGAGGCTGTTGTGGTCCAGCGTGCAGGCCAGGATGGGCACGCTCCCGCTCTGCCCCCACAGGCTCCGGTCGGCCACGACCGCGCGCAGCCGCTCGGGGTCGGCGTCGAGGAGTGTGCGGTGCAGGCCGCCGAGGATGATGCGGTCCGGGTTGAGGATGTTGACCAGGCCCGCGAGGCCCAGGCCCAGCCGGTCGATCAGCGCCTCGGTGGCCGTGCGGACGGACGGGTCGGTGTACCGGGTGCGGATCAGGTCGTTGGACTGCTTGAGCAGGGACACCTCGGGGCCGGGATCGCGGCCCGCCGCCGTGAGGAAGGCCAGCGGGTCCGTCTCGACATCGAGGCAGCCGCGGCTGCCGCAGTGGCAGGGGCGGCCCTCGGGGTTGACCGTGAGGTGACCCACCTCCAGGGCGAGGCCCGAACTCCCCGAGTGCAGACGGCCGTCGAGCACGAGCGCACCGCCCACGCCCCGGTGGCCGGTGGCCACGCACAGCAGGTCACGGGAGCCGCGTCCCGAGCCGTGGCGGTGTTCCGCGAGCGCGGCGAGATTGACGTCGTTGGCCGCGAACGCCGGTCCCTCGATCCCGGCCGCGCGCACCCGCTCGGCGAAGATCTCGCGGACGGGCGCGCCCGCGGGCCAGGCGAGGTGCAGTGGGTTGAGGGCCAGCCCCTCCGGCTCGGCGACCGCCGACGGCACGGCGAGACCGGCGCCCACGCATCTGCGTCCGGTGTCGTGCAGCAGTTCGGCGCCGGCGTCGACGACCGAGCCGAGCACCTTCGCCGGGTCGGCGTCGACGGTCTCGCAGCCGGGCGCGGTGGCGACGATCCGCCCGCCGAGCCCGACGAGCGCGGCGCGCCATCCGTCGGCGTGGACCTGCGCGGCCAGCGCGACGGGGCCCTCCTCGGCGACCTCCAGTCTGTGGGAGGGGCGGCCCTGGGAGCCGGCGGCGGCGCCCGGATGCGCGTCGACGCGGATGAGGCCGAGGGCCTCCAGTTCGGCGGCGACGGCGCCGGCGGTCGCGCGGGTGACTCCCAGCTCGGCCGTGAGTACGGCCCGGGTGGGTGCCCGGCCGGTGTGCACGAGTTCCAGCGCCGGGCCGAGCGCGCCGCGCCCCCGGTCCAGTCGTGCGCGCGTGGTCCCTTCGCCCGTCGCCCTGGGGGCCGCGTTGCCGTCCATGAGGGCGAGTCTGTCATGATCGGCGTGTGGGGGCGCCGGGCGCCGGGCTGGGACCGAGGGTTTTCGCCCACGCCGCCCCTACCCGTCCCATCCTCCAGGGGCTCCGCCCCTTCGACCCCACCTTCGGGGCTCCGCCCCGGACCCCGTCTTCTGGGGCCGGCCCCTTGCCCCCGCTCCTCAAACGCCGGAGGGGCTGGTTTCCTCGAAGCCGCTCACCCGCAGCGTGACGTTCAGCCGTCCCGTCAGGCCCAGCCCCTGCGGTGCCGTCTGCGGGTACACCTTCGGGACCCCGTGGTACGCGAGCCGCGACGCGTTGCCGAAGACGAAGAGATCGCCGCTGCGCAGTTCGACGTCCGTGTACGGCCGGGAGCGGGACTCGGTGTTGCCGAACCGGAAGACACACGTGTCGCCGAGGCTCAGCGACACCACCGGCGCGTCCGACTTCTCGTCGCTGTCGCGGTGCATGCCCATGCGCGCGTCGCCGTCGTAGAAGTTGATCAGGGCGATGTCGTACGGGGCCGTCGCCGCCTCGGCACCGAGCGCGTCCGCGACCGCCCTCCGGCCCAACTCTCCCAGCCACTCGGGGAACGGCTTGACGGGCGCGCCGTCGCCGTCGACGACCGTGCGGGCGTACGCGTACGGGTACCAGTGCCAGCCGAGGCAGACCTGCCGGGCGGTCATGGTGCCGCCGCCGGGTGTGCGGACCGTACGGAGTCCGGCGGGCGGTCCGGCCCAGTCTCGGCATGCCTCCAGGAGCCGTCGTTGGTCGTCCGCGTCGAGCCAGCCCGGGACGTGTACGGCGCCCGGCGCGATCTCCGCACGGCTCCGGGGGAACAGCTCGGCGTCCATGGGCCCATCATCACGCACACCACTGACAGGAGCCCACGGAGGGCGTGAGCTGCGGCTCGGCGCGGGGGTGGGGCGCGGCTCGGCTAGCCTGGGATCACGATGAACGACCGTATGACCGCACCCTGGGCCGAGTACGAACTGGCCCGCTTCCCCGAGGATCCCCGCGACCGGCTGCGTGCCTGGGACGCGGCCGACGCGTATCTGCTGCGTCACCTCGCGGAGAGCGGGACACCGCTGACGGGGTCGGTCGTGGTGGTCGGCGACCGGTGGGGCGCCCTGGCCACCGCACTGGCGGCGCACCGGCCGACGCAGATCACCGACTCGTTCCTGGCCCGGCAGGCGACCCGCGCGAACCTGGCCCGCAATGGGGTCGAGGACGGGGCCGTACGGCTCCTGACCACGCGGGACACACCGCCCGGCCGTGTCGACGTGCTGCTCGTCCGGGTTCCCAAGAGCCTCGCACTCCTGGAGGACCAGTTGCACCGGCTCGCGCCGGGCGTGCACGAGGGGACGGCCGTCGTCGGCACCGGCATGGTCAAGGAGATCCACACCTCGACGCTGAAGCTGTTCGAGCGGATCCTCGGCCCGACCCGCACCTCCCTCGCGCAGCAGAAGGCCCGGCTCGTGCATTGCACCCCGGACCCGTCGCTCGCTGGGGCCCGGGACGCCAACCCGTGGCCGTACTCGTACCAACTCCCTGACGACATAGGGATGTTGTCCGGCCGGACCGTCATCAACCACGCGGGCGTCTTCTGTGCCGACCGGCTCGACATCGGCACCCGCTTCTTCCTCCGGCACCTGCCACACCGGCGTGGCGCCGGACGTGTCGTGGACCTGGGGTGCGGCAACGGGGTCGTCGGTACGGCGATGGCCCTGGGCGATCCGGAGGCCGACGTGGTGTTCGTCGACGAGTCGTACCAGGCGGTGGCCTCGGCGGAGGCGACGTACGCGGCGAGCGCCGGGGGCCGGGTCGGAGGGAAGGCGGAGTTCCTCGTCGGCGACGGGATGGAGGGGTTCCCGGCCGGAAGCGTCGACCTCGTCCTGAACAACCCGCCGTTCCACTCCCACCAGGCGACGACGGATGCCACGGCGTGGCGGATGTTCAAGGGCGCGTGGCGCGCGCTGCGTCCCGGCGGCGAGCTGTGGGTGATCGGCAACCGGCACCTCGGCTACCACATGAAGCTGCGGCGGCTCTTCGGCAACAGCGAACTCGTGGGCAGTGACGCCAAGTTCGTGGTCCTGAAGGCGGTCAAACGGTAGGTCGGCCGCGGCAGCGACAGGTCGGCCCCGGCGGTGATCCCGTCAGGCCACGGCGCCCCGCAGGGCGCGCGGTGAGGCGCCCAGTTCGCGTCGGCACGCCTTGTTGAAGGCCTGGAGGTCGGGGATACCGACCGAGGCGGCCACGGCGGGGATCGAGAGGGTCGTGGCGCGGAGCAGGTGGTGGGCCCGGTCGAGTCTGCGGCGCCGGATGTAGCCGACGACCGTGTCGCCCGTCTCGGCGCGGAACAGCCGGGTGAGGTGGTTGTGGGACACGCCGGCCGCGCGGGCGACGTCGGGGACGGTCAGCGGGGCCGCCAGGTGGGCCTCGATGTGGGCGATCGCCGTCGTGACGGCGGGGTGCGGGCCCGGGTGCGCGGTGGCCGGAGTGAGGTGGGCGACACGCCACAGGGCCGTCCAGATCTCGGCCCTGGCACGCTCGGGGGTCTGGGTGGCCGAGGCCATGGCCTGGAGCAACAAGCCGGTGAGGAAGGGCAGTTCGGGTCCCGTGTCCTGTACGACGGGAACGGTGCGGAAGGGCCCGGCCGGTGCGACGCGCAGGTGGGCGTACAGGTGCTCCGAGCGGCCCTGGTAGCGGTAGCGGACCGTGGTGCCGGGCGGGACGAGGCTGACCCGGCCGGGGCGGATGGAGTGTGCCGTGCCGTCGACGGTCAGCTCGGCGTCGTACTGGTAGAGGTGCAGCTGCCACAGCTGCGGCAGCCGGAAGACGTCCGTGCGGCTCACGACGCCGTGCACGCCGACGCCGACCGCCGCGACGCCGGGCGGCTCGCCGAGGTGGATCCGCGTCTCCCGCACGGGGAGAAATTACCAGTATCGGACGTCATGGGGCAGGCTGCGCCGCCAGCACGCCGACGAGCCGGATCACCGTCTCCACCATGGCCTCCCGTCCCGCGCGAAGGTACTTCCGGGGATCCACGACGTCGCGGTCAGCGGTGAGAAAGTCCCGTACGGCGCTCGTCATCGCCACGTTGAGCGCCGTCCCGATGTTGACCTTGGCGATGCCGCCCGCGACGGCCGCCCGCAGTTCGCCGTCGGGGACGCCGGAGGAGCCGTGGAGGACGAGCGGGACGTCCAGGGCGGCGTTGATGCGCTCCAGCAGGGTGTGGTCGAGCGTGGCCGTGCGCGTGGTCATGGCGTGCACGCTGCCGATCGCCACGGCCAGGGCGTCCACGCCCGAGTCGGCGACGAAGGCGCGCGCCTCGTCGGGGTCGGTGCGGGCGCCGGGTGCGTGCGCGTCGAGTGGAGGCGCCCCGGCCTTTCCACCCACCTCCCCCAACTCCGCCTCGATCCACACTCCTTGGGCGTGCGCCCAGTCCACGGCGGCCCGGGTCGCGGCCAGGTTCTCCGCGAACGGCAGGCGCGACGCGTCGTACATCACGGAGCTGAACCCTGCGTCGACGGCCTGGTGCAGCAGCTCGTCGCTGCGGACGTGGTCGAGGTGCAGCGCGACGGGGACCTGGGCCCGTTCGGCGGCGGCGGTGGCGGCGCGGGCCAGCGGGAGCAGTTGGCCGCCGCGGAACCCGACCGCGTTCTCGCTGACCTGGAGGACCACCGGCGTGCCGGCGGACTCGGCGCCCTCGACGACGGCCTCGACGTGCTCCAGGGTGATGACATTGAACGCGGGGACCGCGGTGCGGGCCGCGGCGGCATGGGTGATCAGTTCTCCGGTATGGGTGAGCGGCACAACTCCTCCTGTCCTACTGGCGGTTGAGCCGTTTCAGCGGGTGGTCGGGCCGAGGATCACCGAGCGGGTGAGGTGGCGCGGTTGGTCCGGGTCGAGTCCGCGGGCGGCGGCCACGGCCACCGCGAGCCGCTGTGCCCGGACGAGTCCGGCGAGCGGGTCGAGGTCGTCACTCACCCACAACCCGCCTGTGCCGCCCACCTGCCCGGCCAGCCCTTCGGGGGCGTCTCCGAACATCCAGGTCGCGGTTCCCCGGGTGGTGATGCTGATGGGGCCGTGCCGGTACTCCATCGCCGGGTAGGCCTCGGCCCACGCCAGCGACGCCTCGCGCATCTTGAGCGCGGCCTCGTTCGCGAGCCCGACGGTCCAGCCGCGGCCCAGGAAGGTGAACTGCGTGCAGTCGACGAGTCCTTCGGGCAACGGGTTGTCCAGCGCGGTGCGCGCGTCGGCGACGGCCGCGTCGGTGTGCAGCCCGAGGTGGGCGCGCAGCAGGGTGAGGGCCGTGGTGGCGAACCGGGTCTGGACGACGGACCGTTCGTCGGCGAAGTCCAGCACGACGAGGTCGTCGGCTGCCGTCGCGACGGGTGTGTCCGGATCCGCGGTGACCGCGACCGTACGGGTGCGGCCGCGCAGCCGGTCCAGGAGATCGAGGACCTCGGTGGTGGTGCCGGAGCGGGTGAGGGCGACGATCCTGTCGTACGGGCGGCCGTGGGGGAACTCGGAGGCGGCGAAGGCGTCCGTCTCTCCCTGGCCGGCCCTCTCGCGCAGGGTCGCCACGGCCTGTGCCATGAAGTACGACGTCCCGCACCCCACGATCGCGACGCGTTCCCCCGCCCGGGGCAGTACATCGCCGTGCCCCGCCGCCTCCTGCGCGGCGCGGGTCCAGCACTCCGGCTGGCTGGTCAGCTCGTCCTCGACGTGGCTCATGCCCTTACCCCTTCCCAAGATGCTCGTTCCTGCAAAATATCGCGTCTTTTCAATCACTTTCAAGCATCAGAGCGGGCACATCTGTGCGCTAGGGTCGCCGGAAGATCGACGAACGGAGGGTGTCGGCCGCGAGGATCCGCCGCGACTTCGACCAGCTGGCCGAGCAGCAGATGCTGGTGCGCACCCGGGGCGGCGCGGTCGTGCACGGCGCGTCGTACGAGCTGCCGCTGCGCTACAAGACCGCCCGGCGCGCCTCCGAGAAGCAGCGGATCGCGAAGGCGGCCGCGGGCCTCGTCTCCGCCGGTGAGGCGGTGGGCCTGACCGGCGGCACGACGACCACGGAGGTCGCGCGTGCCCTCGCGGTACGCGCCGATCTCGTCTCCGGGTCACCCGCGCCGACCATCGTCACCAACGCCCTCAACATCGCGAACGAGCTGGCCGTGCGCCCCCAGTTCAAGATCGTGCTGACGGGCGGCGTGGCCGCCCGTCGTCGTACGAGCTCGTCGGGCCGCTCGCGGACGGCGTACTCAGCCAGATCACCATGGACGTGGCCGTCCTGGGGGTGGTCGCCTTCGACGTCGCCCACGGTGCCGCGGCCCACGACGAGGCCGAGGCGGCGGTCAACCGCCTGTTGTGCGAGCGCGCCGAACGCGTTGTCGTGACCGCCGACTCCAGCAAGCTGGGGCAGCGGGCCTTCGCCTGGATCTGCGCCACCGACGCGGTGGACACGCTGGTCACGGACACGGCGGTGGACGAGGTGACGGTGCGGCGGTTCGAGGAGGCGGGGGTGCGGGTGCTGGCCGCCTGACGGGGGCCGGCTCCCGCCGGGTGCCGCGGACCCGGCGGGAGCGATGGGTCAGCGGAAGTTCACATCACTGCACAGGAAGTACGTCTGGTCCATGTGCGAGGCCTGCCAGATCGTGTAGACGACATGACGGCCCGTCAGGCCCGAGGTCCTCACGTCGATCGAGTAGTTCTGGCTGGGTGCGTACTTGCCGGTGCGGGCGACCAGTTGGAGGTCGCTCCACTTCAGCGGCTGTGTGGTGGGGTCATATCCCTGGCGGGTGACGTAGACGAGGAAGTAGTCCGCGCCGTGGCTCGCCTGGTCGTACAGCTTCACGGTGAAGTTGCCGCCGATGTCCGTCGTCTTCCACGGGCCCGCGGTGTCCAGGGAGTTGTACCGGCCGCCTTCGGTCCGGCCGCCGCTGCACAGCTGGCCGTCGGGGACGGCCGCCGGGAAGTTGCCGGCGGAGCCGTTGCGGTACAGGCCGTTCCAGTTCCACATGGCGTTCGGGTTGTCCCGCCACGCCTGCCAGCACATCGGGTCCTGTTGCTCCATGGCCGGGTTCTGGAAGTCGTTGCCCCACCTGAGCCAGCAGCCGTAGTTGCGGGACGCCGGGTCGACGACCGACCCGTGGGCGGCGGCGGTACCGCTCCACGGGATCAGGCAGAGCAGTACCGCTCCGAGCACGCCGAGCAGGAGGGCCGGCCGGGACGGGGTCACCCTCGACGTAGTTTTATCGTGCGCATGACAATTCATCGCGCCTTCCTTCGCATGTGGGGATGCGGGTGCGTTCGGTTGTGGGGGTGTGGGTGCGCGAGGCGAATGGGAGCGCTCCCACTCCCTTCAGAGTCCGCCGTGGGACACAGGGCCGCAACCTCCGATCGCGCCACTTCCCGGCCCTCCGTGGCGTGTTCGATGCGCAGGGGCGCCCCTCCTCCGCCTTCGGTCAGCCGCGCAGCCAGGGCGCCAGCATGCCGCCGCGCTTCAGTGAGTTGAGGACCATCGACACCTCCACGGACGCCACGTCCGTCAGCCAGGAGGACAGGGTGACGAAGTCGTGGAGGGCCGGCTCGTCGGGGAAGGCCGTCAGGACCAGGAGCTGGCGTTCACCGGTGATGAAGCTGACGTAGCGGACGTGGGCCGACTCGCAGAGCGCCGTCCTCACCGCCTCGACCCGGGCGGGGACGGCCCGTACCCGGAGCACCGCCTCCACGGGGAGCCCGAGCAGGGCGGGCTCGATCACGGCGCGGATCCGCACCCGCCCTTCCCGCCGCAGCGCCCCCAGCCGCCGCCGCGCCGTGGCCTCGGACACCCCGGCGACGCGGGCGAGCTCCTCGTATGTGCAGCGCCCGTCCTCGGCCAGGGTGAGCAGCAACAGCCGGTCCTGACGGGAGAGTTCACCGGTCACGTCGACGGGCGGCAGGACATCGCCCTCGGCTGGGTCCGGAGCCACGGGGGTCCCCTCGGCCAGCGCGGCGATCTCCTCGGGGTTCAGCAGGCCCGCGTGCCACTCGCGGATCGTGCGGACGTGGCGCAACACCGGGAACGCCAGGCTCTCCACCACGCCCGGCAGGCCCGGCAGTTCGTCCATCACCAGACCGGCGAGGCGGTCGCGGGGACACTGGAGTTCCGCGACGCAGTCGAAGGTGCCGGTCAGCACATGGGCGAAGATGCAGTCGGGGCGGCGCGCCAGCGCCGTCGCGGCCACCCGCGCCTGACCGGGCGCGCAGCGCACGCCGACCACCGTGCTGCGGCCGCGCACCGCCATCGCCCCGATGCGCACCAGCCCGGAGTCCAGGAGCCGGGTACCCCGGCGGGCGACGGTGCGTTCGGGCTCGTCGAGGGCCGCCGCGATGCGGTGCCATGAGGCCCGGCCGTCGACCTGCAGCGCGCTGATGATGCGGCGGTCCAGCGAATCCGCCACCAGACCGGTCTGCCATGCGTCCATCGGACCCAGCATATGGCTGATTCCGTCATCTCAGTCAGGAAACTTGTTCCCTTCCGTCAGTGTGCACGACGCTGCCGTGAGGCGCTTCGCACCGGCCCTTCCCACCGACCGCAACAGAGGCTGAGCCGCTCGAGCCGTACGAGCCGCACAGCCACCCATGACTCCCGACTCCCGTAACTCCCCGATGTACGGAGATGGTTGACGTGACCACGACTCCCGGAAGTCCTCTACGGCGACAGACGGCTCCCTCCACCGATGCCACCGATGCCGCCGGGGCCCCCACCACGCGGCGCGGGCGGATGGCGCTCCTCGGTCCGGGGCTGGTCCTCGCGGCCGCGAGCGTCGGCGCCGGTGACATGGTGACGTCCCTCGCGGGCGCCGCCGGGTACGGGATGGCCCTGCTGTGGGCGATCCTCATCGGCGTCGTCCTGAAGTTCGCGCTCACCGAGTCGGTGGGACGGCTGTACATGGCGACCGGTCAGACCGTGATCGCGAGCCTGAAGTCGGTCGGCCGCTGGCTGCCGGTGGCGTTCTTCGTGTTCGTCCTGGTCATCGGGCTGCTCTACGGGGCGGCGCTGGGCTCGGTGGCGGCACTGGCGCTGTCCACGCTGTTTCCCGCGCTGCCGGTCAGGCCACTGGCCGTGGCGATCGCACTGGTTGCCGCGGCCATCGTGTACGTGGGTCGGTACGCGCTGTTCGAGCGCGTGATGAGTGTGTTCCTGCTCGCCAAGTTCCTCGGCATGGTCGTGCTGGCGGTGGCCACGCTCGCCACGGCCGACGACCTGGCCGGCCTGTTCGCCTCGCTGCGGCCGAGGCTGCCGGAGGGCGACCTGGTGACGGTGCTCGCCCTCATCGGCGGGGTGGGCGGCACGGCCGGGATCGCCTCGTACAGCTACTGGGTGCGGGAGAAGGCCTGGCGGCACCGGACCTGGCTGCCCGTCATGCGGGCCGACTCGGCGGTGAGTTACGCCGTCACCTTCCTCTTCGTGCTCTGTACGACGGTGGTGGGCACGGGCCTGCTGTTCGGCACCGGCAGGACCATCACCGGCAACGAGGGGCTGGCCGCGCTCGCCGATCCGCTGGGCGCGGACCTGGGGTCGGTGGCCCGCGTCCTGTTCCTCAGCACGTTCTTCCTGGTGACGCTGAGCGCGCTGGTCGGCGGGTTCAACGCGCTGTGCTATCTGCTGTCCGACTCGCTGCGGACGCTGCGCGGTGTCCCGGACGAGGGGGCCGAGCCCCACATGGCGCAGCACAGCCGCCCCTTCCGGGTGTTCCTGCTCTACTGCGCGGCCGCCGCCGTCGCGGTCACGTTCCTGGGGAAGCCGGTTCCCCTGGTGCTGACGTACGCGGCCGTGGGCTCGCTGATCCTGCCGCTGCTGTCCGGGGCGCTGCTGGTGCTCCTCAACCGGCGGAGCGTCGAACCGCCGTACCGCAACAAGACCACCGCGAACGTGCTGCTCTCCGGCTCCTTCGTCCTGTTCGGAGTGCTGGCCGTCGTACAGCTCAAGGAAACGATTGGAGGGGCGTGAACCGCACCGTCACCACCTCGGACGTGAACGCGCCGGACGTGAGCACGCCGGACGTGCACACCACGGACCTGTGCTTCTGGACCGCCACCGAACTGGCCGCAGCGATCCGGCGCCGTGAGGTCTCCGCCCGGGAGGTCGTCACCGCGCACCTGGAGCGGATCGAGCGCGTCAATCCGGCCGTGAACGCCGTCGTCTCCCTCGTCGCCGACCGGGCGCTGGAGCAGGCGGCCGAGGCGGACGAGCTGCTGGCGTCCGGAGCGGAGCCCGGGCCTCTGCACGGCCTGCCCGTGGCGCACAAGGACCTCCACGACACGGCCGGCATCCGCACCACGTACGGTTCGCCGATCTTCGCCGACCGTGTCCCCGACCGGGACCACCTGGTCGTCGAGCGCCTGCGCGGCGCCGGAGCCATCACCCTCGGCAAGACCAACGTCCCCGAACTCGGCATGGGTTCGCACACCGTGAACCCCGTCTTCGGCGCCACCCGCAACCCGTACGACCTCTCCCGCAGCGCCGGTGGCAGCAGCGGCGGCGCGGGAGCGGCCCTCGCCTGCGGAATGCAGCCGATCGCCGACGGCAGCGACACCGGCGGCTCGCTCCGCAACCCGGCCTCCTTCAACAACGTCGTCGGCCTGCGCCCCTCCCCCGGGCGGGTCCCCTCCTGGCCGGACAAGGCGCCGTGGGGGCAGATCTCGGTCAAGGGCCCCATGGCACGGACCGTGACGGACGTGGCTCTCACGCTCTCGGTGATGGCGGGTCCGGACCCGCGTGACCCGCGCTCGTTGGAGACGCCCGGTTCCGCGTTCGCGGACCGGCTCGACGGTGACATCGGCGGGTTGCGGGTCGCCTGGTCGCCGGATCTCGGCGGGGCCGTGCCCGTGGACGCGGAGGTGCGGGACGCGCTCCGGCCGGCGGTCGACGTGTTCGCCGAGCTGGGCTGCGAGGTGGAGGAGGCCTGCCCCGACCTGACCGGCGCCGACGAGGTGTTCCTGATCCAGCGGGCCTGGCAGATGGAACTGGCCTACGGGCCCCTGCTGGAGGAGCACCGGCACCGGATGTCCTCCGACGTGGTGTGGAACATCGAGGAGGGCTGGCGGCTCCGCGGCCCGGACCTGGGGCTCGCCCAGTTGCAGCAGGCCGCGCTCTTCCACCGCGTGCGGGAGTTCTTCGACCGGTACGACCTGCTCCTGCTGCCGGTCAGTCAGGTGGCCCCGTTCGACGTCCGCCTCTCCTACCCGGCGTCGGTGGACGGCACCGCGATGGAGACGTATCTGGACTGGATGCGCTCGGCGTACCTGATCTCCGTCACCGGCTGCCCCGCGCTGTCCGTCCCGGCCGGTTTCACCGCGGGAGGTCTGCCGGTCGGCCTACAGGTGGTCGGTCCGCACCGGCGTGACGGGGAGGTTCTGCGCGCCGGGTACGCCTTCGAGCAGGCGACGCGTGCCGGGGACCGCAGGCCTCCGGCCGCGGTGCTGGAGGGACACGGTTCCGTGCCGACCGGGAGCGCCTCATGAGTCCGCGCAGTGCCGTCGTGGTCGGCGCGGGCATGCCCGGGCTGGCGACCGCCTGGTTCCTCCAGGAGGCGGGTGTGGAGGTCACCGTCGTGGACCGCCAGGGTGTCGCGGCGGGCGCGTCCTGGGGCAACGCGGGCTGGCTGGCCCCGGCCCTCACTGTCCCCCTGCCCGAACCGGGCGCCCTCAAGCTGAGCCTGCGCACGTTCCTCTCCCCCGCCTCGCCCGTCTCCGTCCCGCCGCGCGCGGACGCCCGGCTGGCCCGCTTCCTGCTGTCCTTCAGCCGGAACTGCACCACCCGGAGATGGCAGGTGGCCATGAGTGCCCTCGCCGCGCTGAACCGGAAGGCGCTAGCGGCGTACGACGAGCTCGCCGAGGGCGGCATCGCCGAGCCGACGCGGGCGGGCGACCCGTGCCTGATCGCCTTCACCTCCACCGCCGACCGCGCGCCGTTCGTGGCGGAACTGGAGGCCGTGCGGGCGGCGGGCCAGCACGTCGAGTACGACCTGCTCGACGGGGCCGGGGCACGGGCGGAGGAGCCGGCGCTGTCGGTACGGGTGAACGCGGCCCTGCGCCTGCACGGTCAGCGCTCCCTCAACCCCGGGGCATTCGTCGGGGCACTGGCCGACGCGGTGCGCGAGCGGGGCGGCAGGATCGTCACCGGGGCGGCGGTCACCCGGATCCGGGACCTCGGCACGGCGGTCGCCGCGCACTGCGCCGACGGTACGCAACTCCGCGCCGACGTGGCCGTGTTGGCGCCGGGCGCCTGGCTGAACCGGCTGGCCGCGCCGTTCGGCGTCCGCACCCCGGTCCAGTCCGGCCGTGGCTACAGCTTCAGCCTGCCGCCCGAGGGACTGCCCACCCGGCCCACGTACTTCGCCGCGCAGCGCGTGGTCTGCACTCCGATGGGCGACCGGGTGCGGGTCGCGGGCATGATGGAGTTCACCTCACCGGACCGACCGGGGGACCCTCGGCGCGTCCAGGCGATCGTCAACGCGGCCCGTGCCCTGCTCCCTTCCGCCGATTTCGACCGCCGCGAGGACGTCTGGGTGGGGCCGCGGCCCTGCACCGCCGACGGCCTGCCCCTGGTCGGCCCGACCCGCTCGCCCCGCGTCCATGTCTGCGGCGGCCACGGCATGTGGGGCATCGCCCTCGGACCGCTGAGCGGCAAGCTGCTCGCCGAGTCGATCGTCACCGGCCGCTCCGCCGCCGAGCTCACCCCGCTGCATCCGCTGCGCTGAGGTCCGGCCACCACCGGCCGGACGTGGCCGGGAACGCGGCGTTGACAGTGCGGGCGGCCGGAGCGACGGTGGTGGCCCGTCGTGCCCGGAGGTCGTCCGGAGGTCGTCCATGGCTCCGTCGTCAGCAGCCGCCACCGATGCCGGCATCGTCGAACGCCTGGCGAAGGTGCGGCCCCTCGTCCGCGAGCACGCCCCACGCACCGAGCGGGAGAGGCGGGTGACGCCGGAGGTCGTCGCGGCGCTGACGGAGGCGGGGGTCTACCGCATGAACGTCCCCCGGCGGTACGGCGGTTACCAGACCCCGCTGCGTACCCAGGTCGACGCGCTGGCGGAGGTCGCCGGCGGGTGCGGTTCGGCCGGCTTCATGGCCCTGATCCAGGCCGGCTGCGCCTTCATCGCTTCGCTGTTCCCCGACGAGGCGCAGGACGAGATCTTCACCAGCCCCGACGTCCGGATCAGCGGCACCCTGATCCCCGACGCCACGGCGGTCCCCGTGGACGGCGGCTTCGTGGTGAGCGGCACCTCGCCGTTCGCCACCGGCAGCCCGTACGCCGACTGGCACCTGCTGACGGCCAGGGTGGAGAAGGACGACGGACCGCCGGAGGTGCTGTGGACGGCCGTCCCCATGGCCGAGTTGGAGGTCCTCGACGACTGGGACGTCTCGGGGCTCGCGGGCAGCGGCAGCAACAGTGTCGTGGCCCGCGACGTGCTCGTGCCCGCGCACCGCGTGTTACCCGTCGGCCCGTTGCTGGGCGGTCTGTTCCCGTCCAGGGCCAATGCCGACGACCCGTTCTACCGGATGCCGGTCCTGCTGCTGTTCTGCGCGTGGACGGCGCCGAACGCGCTCGGCCTCGCCCGGGCCGCATTGGCCGAGTTCACCGAGCGGATCCACCACCGGGGCATCACCTACACCTTCCACGAGCGCCAGAACGAGGCCGCGGTCACGCATCTGCAGGCCGCCGAGGCGGCGATGAAGATCTCCTGCGCCGAGCTGCTGACCGCCGAGTTCGTGGCCCGGATCGAGGCCGGCGAGCCGTACACCCAGGCGGAACGGGCGCGGATCCGGGCGCAGAGCGGCTATGTGACGCGGCTGTGCAAGGAGGCCGTCGACCTGATCGGCTCGGCGTCCGGCGCGTCCTCCCTGAACCGGGAGGTGCCCATCCAGCGGACCGTGCGCGACCTCAACGCCCTGAGCCTGCACTCGTTCGTGAACCCGGCCACCAACCTGGAGCTGTACGGCCGGGTCCTTTCGGGGCTCGACGCCGGTACGCCCTTCCTGTAGCGCCCTCCTGTAGCTGCTTCCCGCAACGGGTGACCGGTCGGCCGGTTCACCTCCCCTGCTGGGCGGTCACCGGCCGGTCCGCCCTGAGCTGCGCGAACAACTGCCGTGCCTTGGCCATGTCCCACTTCACGGCCACGCCCTTGGACGTGCGGAAGGCGGGGTCGGAGACGGGGACGTTGATCTGGCGTCCGTTGCCGCCCGTGACCTTGCGCATCGACTGGAACAGCGACGTGAGGTCCCGCAGGCCCGTGTCCTTGTCCACGATGAGCGTGTCGAGGCCCGCCCCCACGGTCGGGAAGACCTTGGCCGGGTTGAGGAGCGTGCCCGGGGTGGCGGTCTTCTTGGCGAGGGCGGCGAGGAACTTCTGCTGGTTCCGGGCGCGGCCGAGGTCGCCCTCGGCCTCCTGCTTGCGCTGCCGTACGAACGCCAGCGCCTGGGCGCCGTTGAGGGTCTGGCAGCCCGCCTGGAGGTCCGCGCCCGAGTTCTTGTCCTTGATGGCCCGGTCCAGGCACATGTCCACGCCGCCGACCGCGTCGACGATGTCGACGAAGCCGGCCAGGCCGACCTCGGTGTAGTGGTCGATGTGCAGGCCGGTGTTGCGCTCGACGGCCCTGACGAGCAGGTTGGGGCCGCCGAGCGAGAACGCCGCGTTCAGTTTGTTCGGCTGGTCGGGGTAGCGCCTGCCGGTCTCGGGGCGCAGGAACGACGGGATGGTCACCCACGAGTCACGCGGCAGGCTCATCATCGTGGTGCCGCCGGCGCCGGTGTGCAGCAGGATCATCGAGTCGGTGCGGCGGCCCTCGGTCGAGCCGGTGCGCAGGTTCTTCCTGGCCTGCTCGGACAGACCCTCACGGCTGTCCGAGCCGACGATCAGGTAGTTGGTTCCCCGGCCGCTCGGCGCACGGTCCTTGAGCGTGCCCAGGTCGACGTCCTGGTCGAGCTCACTGCCGGCCCACACGTACGCACCCGCCGGGAACACGAGCAGCGCGGCGACCGCGAGGACCGCCAGCCGCACGGCCCGGCGGCGGCGTGTGGGGCGTTGCCGGGGCGATCTGCCGCCGCGGTCGGGCCCGCCGGCTTCTTGCGGTCCGGCGCGATGCCCCGGAGGGCGGCGCACCACGTCGGTGCGGCCCGCCGCGGTCAACGACGGCATGCCCGGCAGCGGCGCCGTACGCGCCGGGGGCGGGGCGGAAGTCCCGTCCGCCACCCGGCCCGTACCGTCGCCCGCGGGGTCCGGAGTTCCACCGCCCCGCTCGGCGCCCGGCAGTTGGTCAGTCCACTCGCTCATCGGCCCGTACAGTCCCTCACCACATTGGGATCACCTCGTCGGCAGGCTCTTATACGGGGCCGCGCCGCCGATCTGTTCAGCGGCCGTGCCGGAACGCTGCATGCGGTGCCATTTCAGCCGGCTGCCGAGCAGCAGAGCGACCATGGACTGGATGACGACCAGGTACATCAGCTGCCGGTAGACGAAGAACTGGAACGGCATCGACCACAGGGTCCGCAGCCTCTCGCCGTCGAGCTTCAACGCGTAGCGGGCACTGATCAGTTGGGAGCCCATGAAGCCGAGCCACACGCCGGCCGACAGCCAGGGGTCGAGGAACAGCACGCCGTACAGGGCGAACACGTCGATGACCGGGGCCAGCAGCGGCAGGACGACCTGGAAGAGCGCGATGTACGAGAGCCCGCGCCGGCCGAACCGTCCGGCCACTCCCCCGGCCAGGGCGGCACCTCGGTGCTTCCACATGGCCTGGATCGTGCCGTAGCACCAGCGGTACCGCTGCCGCCACAACTGGCCCAGTGAGGTGGGCACTTCGGTCCAGGCCACGGCGGACTCCTCGTAGAGCACCCGCCAGCCCGCCCGCCACAGCGCCATCGTGAGGTCGGTGTCCTCGGCGAGGGTGTCCTCGCTGACGCCGCCCACGCCGACCAGCGCGTCACGGCGGAAGGCGCCGATCGCGCCGGGGACCGTGGTCATGCACTCCAGGACCTCGAACATCCGGCGGTCGAGGTTGAAGCCGAACACGTACTCCAGGTGCTGCCACTTGGCCAGCAGGCCGCGCCGGTTGCCGACCTTGGCGTTGCCGCTGACGGCGCCCACGGCGCGGTGTGCCAGCGGCTGGATGAGCCGGTACACGGCGTCCGGTTCGAAGACCGTGTCCGCGTCGACCATGACGATGATCTCGTGCCGCGCGACGGCCAGCCCGGTGTTCAGGGCGGCCGCCTTGCCCGCGTTGGCCTGGCGGACCACCTCCACGCGCGGGTCCCCGATGCCGATCTCCTCGGCGATGTCGGCCGTACGGTCCGTCGAGCCGTCGTCGATGACGATGATCTGCAACGGGCGGTGGGTGGAGGCCAGCAGGGACAGCAGGGTGGACTCGATGCCGAGTTCCTCGTTGTAGGCGGGCACGAGCACCGTCACCGGTTCGGTCACCTCGCCCCGCCAGGGCGCGCCGGGGCTGGAGCTCTCGAGCCGGCGGACATGGGCCCGCGCGAAGAGGCCGAGCAGTGCCAGGCGCAGCAGTCCGAGGCCGCCCGCGATCGCGAGGGTCCACGTCATGGCGCTCACGAAGGCCCGCCCGAGCTTGGTGACCCACAGAAGGGTGGTGCCCTCCCATCGCTCGGCGGTGGACGTGGACGCGTACGGAACCAGCCTCGTCCCGGCCGAGACGGTGGTGAAGCGGTCGACGTCCGGGTTGTTCAGCAGGTTCCTGACCTGCCCGTAGGCGAGCGACGTCTGGCTGAACTGCCGGACCAGCCCCTGCGCCGGTTTGCGGGACGACCTGTCGGCGGTGACCAGCACATAGCCCCGCCCGGTGGCCTGCCGTGCGGCCTTCCACTCAGGGCCGCACAGCGTGTCCGGGGTGGTGGTCCGCGGCATCCGCAGCAGGTTGGGGCGCAGTCCCGCCGTGCCCGCCAACGCGCTTCGGGTCAGGTCGAGTTCGGCCGAGAAGCGGGCGGGCGAGGCCCCGCCCAGGACGGCGCCGGTGTAGGTGTTCGAGCCGATCTCGTGGCCCTCGGCGCGGATCCTGCGCACCAGGTCCGGATAGCGCGCCGCCTCGGAGCCGAAGAGGAAGAAGGTGGCGCGCGCGTTGTGCTGCCGCAGCAGGTCGAGCAGACGCGGGGTCCAGACGGGGTCCGGGCCGCCGTCGAAGGTGAGGGCGACGGTGCGGGCGGGCATCGAGGCGGTCTGGATGCCGTTGCCGTTGATACCGATCACGGGGCCGCCCCGGGCCACCGCGTCCGGTGCGGGTGAGGTGCAGGGGGACCGTGTCTTCGCGGAGTCGACCTCGTGGGTGGTCCAGCCCTCGAAGAGCAGGACGGCGAACATCGCGGGGAGGACGAGGATCAGTAGGAGCCAGTGTCCCCGGGGGTCACGGGACTGTTTGTGGCGGCCCTTCACGGAATGCCGTCCCCCCTCCCGGCCGAGACACCGTGACCGTGACGCCCTGAAGCGGGGCGGACCACGGCGGTGTCGGAACCCGGGCGGGCGCGGTCTCTTCTCCGGTCGTACGCGCCGGACAGCGGTGGCTGGGAGAAGGTGCTCTTCGACTGCCCGACGGGGCTCGTTTGACGCATGGGGCGCGAGTCTAGTGACAGACCCGCTCCTCCATGGTCTCAACAGCGAGCCTCACAGAAACGTGTAGGTCACCTCGTGGCGCACCGGCTCGCCGTGCGTGTCATCGGTCGTCGCTGCGCATGGTCTCCCATCGCCCTTCCTGACCTGCCACCGCGCTCTCGGCTTCCTCGACGACCCGCTCGTCGATCCAGCCGACGGGTTCCACGTCGTGCACCAGCGGCTCGTTGTCGGGGCCCCGTTCCGTCGCGTGGCCCGTGAGGATCCACGGACGGACTCCGGGCCCCTTGTCCCGTGGGAGGTGGGAGTAGTCGTAGAGACGGCGGGCCACCCAGAGTTCGACCGGCCGGTCCTCCCACCAGGGCTCGACCTCCAGGGGGTTGGCGGACAGGCCCGGCATGCGGACGCCCGTGAGACCGTCCCTGCTCTCACCGGCGCGCCGGTCGGCCTCGGGACCGTGCGACCAGCGCACATAGAGACGGGGAATGCTCTCCAGGGGAATGCTCTCCACCAGGGCGGCCACCTCGCCGAGCGTCCGCACGACGGGCAACTCTTCGGGGGTGCTCATCGGATCGTCACTCCTCGCGGTCGGCGTCCGGTGCTCCGCGACACGGCCGGACCGCTCGGTCGATCGTCCTCACGCTCCCACGCTTGTCCTCACGCTCCCACGCTTGTCCGCTCGCGTGGCCGGAGGGGCGTCGTGACCTGCTGAAGATGCAGTTCCTCCAGGGTCCGGAGTTGGCGGTGGGCGCGGTCGAGGAGGTCGTCGAGCAGCTTCGGGTCGAGCCGGTCCTCGGTGTCCGACAGCCTCCGCAGCGCCTGCCATCCGGCGAGCTTGCCGGTGACAGCCATCCGCAGGGCCTCCAGCTCGATCAGCGTGCTGAGCGGGGAGCGGCGTACGAACCTGCCGTTGGCCTTCAGCCGGCCGGCCTTCTCCATCACCCAGCCCGCGTAGATCTTGTACTGGCGGCGCGGGACGTCCAGTCGCCTCATCAGCTCCTTCAGGATCTCCCGGTCCTGCGCGATCTCGGTGGCCAGAGCCTCGACGTCCGGGGCGAGCGCCGTGCCACGGGACGTTTTCGCCAGGTAACGGACGCGTTCGGCACCCGCGGTGGCTCCGGCGAGATGGTCGTTGAGGTAGATGCCCAGCAGGCCGGAGCCGGTGGCCGTGCCGTTCTCCGGGCGGGTGCGGGTCCTCGTGCCGGTGCTCGGTCGGTGGTTCCCGGTGCTCGGTCGGTGGTTCATCGCGGGTCTCCTTCGCGGACCGATGCGGTGGTGTCACAGGCTGGTGAGCAACTGCGGGGAGAGGTTCTTGATCATGGTGTTGGTCCAGCGGAGCTGCCGGAGGGTCTGTGGGTGACACGACGAGGCGAGGCCGAGGAGCCGCGTGTCCCTGGTGGCCTGTGCCGCCTGGGCGAGCATCTCCCAGTGGACCGAGTTCCCCGAGGCGGCCAGGTGGAGCGCGCGCAGGTCGTGCAGGAGCCGGAGTCCGGGTTCGGGGCGGCGCCCGAGGGCTTCGGCGGTCCTTTCGCGCAGGGTGGCCATGACGCCGGTGGTGGGGTGGTCGGGAGGGCCGGACAGGTCGAGGCCGTAGGCCCGGGCGGTGTCGGCGAGTCGGTTGCCGTGCTCGTGGGACCAGCGGGCGAGGTCCGTCGCGACGTGGTGGACCTCGTGCTCGGTGTGGTGGCGTTCGGCGGCGGCCAGCAGGTCCTTCTCCAGCTCGCCCTCGCCGTGGTGCAGTGCCCGCAGGACGAGGGTGATGCCGCTCATGACCCGCTCCCCGGCTCGCTCGTGATGGTGTGGGTGGCGTGGGCGTGGGGCCCGCCGGTGGTGGGTGGGATGCCGTCCGGGTGGGCGGGTGCGGAGGCGGTCGTGGTCGGGGCGGGTGCGGGGGTGCCGTGGCCGTGTTCGACGAGGCTGATCCGTGCTGCGGCGGTCTTGAACAGCGGCTGCTTGGAGACCGGGTCCCAGTCGGTGACGGTGGTCTCGTTCGCGGCGCGGCCCTCTTCCTTGTCCGACGGCCGGTGCCCTTCGGGGGTGTCCCAGTAGCCGTAGTGGAAGGGCAGGAACACCAGGCCGTCCCTGATGTCGGTGAGGCGCAGCCGGGCGTGGACGGCTCCTCGGGCGGTGGCCACCTCCACGAGGTCGCCCTCCGCGAGATCGCGGGCGGTGGCTTCCGCGGTGGACAGTTCGGCCCACACCTCGGGGGCGGCGGCGTTCAGTTGGGGGGTGCGGCCGGTCTTGGTGCGGGTGTGGAAGTGGTAGAGCGTACGGCCGGTGGTGAGCTGGAGCGGGAACTCGGCCGTGGTGTCCTCGTGTGGCGGGAGGTACTCGGCGGCCTTGATGACCGCCTTGCCGTCGGGGTTGAGGGACCGGTACTCCACCGGCTCCACGGGCGCTCCGGTGACCAGGTCCTTGCCGTAGCTCTCGCAGGTGTCGGAATGGGCCCAGGTGATGCCCTCGGTGTAGAGCCTCTCGGTGCCCTCCGGGGTCTGTTCGGTGCAGGGCCACTGGATGCCGGAGCCGCCGCGGAGCCGGTCGTGGCTCAGGCCGGTGTAGTCGCAGGGCCGTCCGGCGCTGCACCGCTTCCACGCCTCGAACGCCGACTCCGGGTCCCGCCAGGTGATCAGCGGGCCGCCGTCCTTGTCGCGGAAGTCCATGCGGGCGGCGTAGTCCAGGAGGATGTCCAGGTCGGAGCGGGCCTCGCCGGGCGGGTCGACCGCCTTGTCCGACAGGTGCACGGTGCGGTCGGCGTTGGTGAAGGTGCCGGTCTTCTCGCCCCAGGTGGCCGCGGGCAGCACCACGTCGGCCAGTTGCGCGGTCTCGGTGAGGAACAGGTCCTGGACGACGGTGAACAGCCGGTCCTGGGCGAGGACGGAGCGGATGCGGGACAGCTCCGGCAGGGACACGGCGGGGTTGGTGCCGGTGATCCACAGCATCCGGATAGAGCCCTGCTCGGCGTAGCGGAGCATCTGCATGGCGTGGGTGGGCGGGGCGTAGTGCGGGATGGTCTCCGGCTCGACGTTCCACAGCCGGGCCAGTTCGGCGACGTGTTCGTCGTTCTGCCAGTTCCTGAAGCCCGGCAGGTCTCCGTCGGCGCCGCACTCGCGGGTGTTCTGGGCGGTGGGCTGGCCGTTCATCTGCAGGACTCCGGCGCCGGGGCGGCCCAGCATGCCGCGGATCAGGTGCAGGTTGTTGACCTGGACGGCCGCGGCGGTGGCCTGGTGGGACTGGTAGAAGCCCTGCAGGACGGTGGACAGCAGGCGCTCGGCGGTGCCGATGATCTCGGCCGCCACCTCGATCGCCGTGGCCGGGACGTCACAGATCCGGGCGGCCCACGCGGGGGTGCAGTCCTTCACACGGGCCGCCAGTTCGTCGTAGCCGACGGTGTGGGCCTCGATGAAGTCGTGGTCCACACGATCGGTGCGGATGATCTCGTGCAGCAGGGAGTCCATCAGGGCGACGTTCGTTCCGGGCCGGGGTGCCAGGTGCACGGCCGCGCGCCGGGCCACGAGCGTGGGCCTCGGGTCCACGCAGACCAGCCGGGGCGGGGCGGCACCCTCCAGGCGGTCCAGGACGCGCATCCACAGCACCGGCTGCGTCTCGGCCATGTTGTGCCCGAACAGGGCGATCACGTCGGCGTGGTCCACGTCCGTGAAGGAGCCGGGCTGTCCGTCGCAACCGAACGTCTCCTTCAGCGCCTCCGCGGCGGTGGACGTGCACAGCCGGGTGTTGCCGTCCAGGTGGTGGGTGCCGATGCCCGCCCGGGCGATCACCGCGAGGGTGTAGTACTCCTCCAGGAACAGCTGCCCGGTGGTGTAGAAGCCGATCGAGCCCGGCCCCCGCTCGTCCAGGAGCTCCTTCGAACGGGCCACGACCCTGCCCATGGCGTGCTCCCAGTCGCTCTCCACCAGCCTGCCGCCCTCGCGCACCAGTGGCCGCGTCAGCCGGTCCGGCGAGACGCCGCCCTGCCACCCGAACAGGTCCTTGGGTCCCAGCCGGCCGCGGTTGACCCGGTCCACCGCCCGCCCGCGCACCCCGACGATCCGGCCGTCACGCACCGCGATGTCCATCGCGTCGCCGTCCGAGTGCAGCAGGGACGCCGACTGCACCCACCGCTCCACCTCGTCCTCGGTCACTCCCTCCCGAAGGTGCGTGTCCGTGCGGACGGGCCAGGCGGTCCCCGGTTCGTAGGGCGTACGCACTCCCCAGGGCTCCGCGATCCGATCCACCGAAGCGTTCACCACCACACCTCCCATACGACGGCGACGGGTGCCGGCAGGCGGCGGGTACCCCGGCGCCCGCCGGCCGACGCACCCGGAGCGATACTCCTGGTGGTCCAGGCACCGCATCAGCGTCTCGTCCACCGCCTTGCGCGAGGTGGCCGCGACGGCACCGATGACCGCC
>NZ_JBEYXP010000079.1:0-33874 GCF_040704615.1 Streptomyces sp. NPDC046862
CCTCAAGGTTGCCCGGGAGCCCCGGGAGCCTTGAGGAAGCCGCCCTCCTCGCGTCGCCCTACGTCACATCACTTCTTCCTGCCGCGCTTCTCGCGCACCCGCACCGAGATATGGATCGGCGTCCCATCGAAGCCGAACTCCTCGCGCAGCCGCCGCTCGATGAACCGCCGGTAGCCGGCCTCGATGAAGCCCGAGGCGAAGAGCACGAACCGCGGCGGCTTGGTGCCCGCCTGCGTGCCGAAGAGGATGCGCGGCTGCTTGCCGCCCCGGATCGGGTGCGGGTGGGCGGCGACCAGCTCGCCGAGGAAGGCGTTGAGGCGGCCCGTCGGTACACGGGTCTCCCAGCCGGCCAGGGCCGTCTCGATCGCCGGGACCAGCTTCTCCATGTGCCGCCCGGTGTGTGCCGAGACGTTGACCCGGGGCGCCCACGCGACCTGGCCGAACTCGGTCTCGATCTCCCGCTCCAGGTAGTAGCGGCGCTCCTCGTCGAGGGTGTCCCACTTGTTGTAGGCGATGACGATCGCGCGGCCCGCCTCCACCGCCATGGTCACGATGCGCTGGTCCTGGACCGAGATGGACTCCGAGGCGTCGATCAGGATGACCGCGACCTCGGCCTTCTCCACGGCCGCGGCCGTGCGCAGCGAGGCGTAGTAGTCGGCGCCCTGCTGGAGGTGGACGCGCTTGCGGATGCCCGCCGTGTCGACGAACTTCCAGGTGACGCCGCCGAGTTCGATCATCTCGTCGACCGGGTCGCGGGTGGTGCCCGCCAGTTCGTTGACGACGACGCGCTCCTCGCCCGCCACCTTGTTCAGCAGCGAGGACTTGCCGACGTTCGGGCGGCCGATGAGTGCGATACGGCGCGGGCCGCCGAGCCCGGTGCCGAACGTCTGCGAGGGCGCCTCGGGCAGGGCCTCCAGGACGGCGTCCAGCATGTCGCCGGTGCCGCGGCCGTGCAGCGCGGAGACGGGGTGGGGCTCGCCGAGGCCGAGGGACCACAGGTAGGCCGCGTCGGCCTCGCCGCTCGGGCCGTCGACCTTGTTGGCGCACAGCACGACGGGCTTGCCGGCCTTGCGGAGCAGTCGTACGACGGCCTCGTCGGTGTCGGTCGCGCCCACCTTGGCGTCGACGACGAACACGACCGCGTCGGCGGCCTCGATCGCGTACTCCGCCTGGGCGGCGACGGAGGCGTCGATACCGAGGACGTCCTGCTCCCAGCCGCCGGTGTCGACGACCTTGAAGCGGCGGCCCGACCACTCGGCCTCGTAGGTGACGCGGTCGCGGGTGACGCCCGGCTTGTCCTCGACGACCGCTTCGCGGCGGCCGATGATGCGGTTCACGAGCGTCGACTTGCCGACGTTCGGGCGGCCGACGACGGCGAGGACGGGCAGCGGGCCGTGCCCGGCCGCCTCGATGGCGCCCTCGACGTCCTCGAGGTCGAAGCCCTCTTCCGCGGCGAGCTCCATGAACTCCGCGTACTCGGCGTCGCCAAGTTCTCCGTGCTCGTGCTCGCCCGAGCCGTCGGAGGGGATGTGGTCGTTCATGAAGTCGGTACCTCGTTCATCGTGGTGATCGGTGGAACGGCCCGGGTTTCGGGTGATCCACTACTCAAGTGTGGTTCAGCGGCCGGTGAGCCGCCTCGCGTTTTCCAGATGCGTGGAGAGCTGCTTCTGGATGCGCTCGGTCGCCTCGTCGAGTGCCTTGCGCGTACGCCGCCCGCTGCCGTCGCCCGCCTCGAACGGGTCGCCGAAGACGACGTCGACGCGGCTGCGCAGCGGAGGCAGCCCCTTTATCAACCGCCCGCGCTTCTCGGAACTTCCCAGCACCGCGACCGGCACGATCGGGGCGCCGCCGCGGACCGCGAAGTACGCGAGCCCGGCACGCAGGGAGGCGAAGTCGCCCTCGCCGCGGGAGCCCTCGGGGAAGATGCCGAGGACGCCGCCCCTCTCCAGGACGCCGAGCGCCTGGGTGATGGCCGTACGGTCGGCGGTCGAACGGTCCACCTTCAGCTGGCCGACGGCGCGCATGAAGGGGTCGAGCGGGCCGACGAACGCCTCCTTCTTGACCAGGAAGTGCGACGGCCGGGGCGCCACACCGATGACCATCGGGCCGTCGATGTTGTGCGAGTGGTTGACGGCGAGGATCACCGGGCCGCTCGCGGGCACCTTCCAGGCGCCGAGCACGCGCGGCTTCCACAGCCCGTACATCAGGCCGACGCCGATCCGGCGTCCGACCTCGGCTCCGCGCTCAGAAGGTGCGTCGGTCACTTTCCGGCCCGCTTCTCCTCGACGAGGGTGACGACGCACTCGATGACCTGCTGGAGCGTGAGGTCGGAGGTGTCCACCTCGACGGCGTCGTCCGCCTTCGCGAGCGGCGACGTCTTGCGGCTGGAGTCGGCGGCGTCGCGCTTGAGCAGGGCCTCGCGGGTGGCGTTGACGTCGGTGCCCTTGAGCTCACCGTTGCGGCGGGCGGCGCGGGCCTCGGCGGAGGCGGTGAGGAAGACCTTCAGGTCGGCGTCCGGCAGCACGGTGGTGCCGATGTCGCGGCCCTCGACGACGATGCCGTTCTCCGCGCCGGCCGCGATCGAGCGCTGGAGCTCGGTGATCCGGGCGCGCACCTCGGGCACCGCGCTGACCACGCTGACCTTGGAGGTGACCTCCTGCGTGCGGATCGGACCGGCGACGTCCGTCCCGTCCACGGTGATGCTCGGCGCGGACGGATCGGTCCCGGAGACGATCTCCGCCTTCCCGGCCACGGCGGCGATCGCCGAAGGGTCCTCTATGTCGATCCCGTTGTGCACCATCCACCAGGTGATCGCCCGGTACTGTGCGCCGGTGTCCAGGTAACTCAGCCCGAGCTGCGCGGCGACCGCCTTCGAGGTGCTCGACTTGCCCGTGCCGGAGGGGCCGTCGATGGCGACAATCACTGCGGCGCGTTCCACTGTGGGGGCACCTTTCCTGGTCCGGGGTGGTGGGCTGGGGCGGAAGACGCCCCGGACAAGGGTACTGGGTGCGCGTCGCCCGTCTGGCCGTACCCGGCGCCCACGCCCCGGCCCCACTGCCAGAGGTCGCTTGCGCACCCGGACTACTGCCGAATCGCCCAGCCCCGCTCCCGCAACGCCGCCACCAGCACCGGCACCGCCCTCGGCTCCACCATCAGCTGCACCAGGCCGGCCTGCTGCCCGGTCGCGTGCTCGATGCGTACGTCCTCGATGTTGACCCCGGCCATGCCCGCGTCGGCGAAGATGCGGGCCAGCTGGCCGGGCTGGTCGTCGATCAGTACCGCCACGACCTCGTAGACCCGCGGAGCGGTCCCGTGCTTGCCGGGCACCCTGATCTGGCCGGCGTTGCCCCGGCGCAGGACGTCCTCGATGCCGGTGGTGCCCTCGCGGCGCTTGGCCTCGTCGGAGGACTGCAGGGCGCGCAGCGCGCGGACCGTCTCGTCGAGGTCAGAGGCGAACTCGCCGAGCAGGTCGGCGACGGGTCCGGGGTTCGCGGAGAGGATGTCGATCCACATGCGGGGGTCGGAGGCCGCGATGCGGGTCACGTCACGCATGCCCCCGCCGGAGAGCCGTACCGCCGACTCCTCGGCGTGCTCCAGGCGCGCGGCGACCATGCTCGACACCAGTTGCGGCATGTGGGAGACCAGGGCGACCGCGCGGTCGTGGGCGTCGGCGTCCATGACGACGGGCACGGCACGGCAGTGCGACACCAGCTCCAGGGCGAGGTTCAGGACCTCGGTGTCGGTGTCCCGGGTGGGTGTGAGCACCCAGGGGCGGCCCTCGAAGAGGTCGCCGGTGGCCGCCAGGGGGCCCGACTTCTCGCGGCCCGACATGGGGTGCGTGCCGATGTACGCGCCGAGGTCGAGGCCGAGGGCCTCCAGCTCGCGGCGCGGACCGCCCTTGACGGAGGCCACGTCGAGGTAGCCGCGGGCGAGACCGCGCCCCATGGCGTCGGCCAGGATCGCGGCGACGTGCGCGGGCGGTGCGGCCACGATCGCGAGGTCGACCGGCCCGTCGGGCGCCTCGTCGGTGCCCGCGCCGAGCGCGGCGGCCGTGCGGGCCTGCTCCGGATCGCGGTCGGTGAGGTGGACGGTCACCCCGCGCTGGGCGAGCGCGAGGGCCGCCGAGGTGCCGATCAGTCCGGTCCCGATGACGAGGGCGGTTCTCACTGGGCGATGTCCTTGCGGAGTGCGGCCGCGGCACCGAGGTAGACGTGCGCGATCTCCGCGCGCGGCCGGTCGGACTCGATGTGCGCGAGGACCCGTACGACCCGGGGCATGGCGCCCTCGATGTCCAGCTCCTGCGCGCAGATCAGAGGTACGTCGACGATGCCGAGCTTGCGGGCGGCGGCCGCCGGGAAGTCGCTGTGCAGGTCGGGCGTCGCCGTGAACCAGATGCTGATCAGGTCGTCCGCGGTGAGCCCGTTCCGCTTCAGGATGGCGGTGAGCAGCTCGCTGACCTGCTCGTCCATGTGCCCGGCCTCGTCCCGCTCCAGTTGGACGGCGCCCCGGACAGCTCGTACCGGCACGGCTGTGCTCCTCGCTGATGTACGTACACGACTCGTCACACCAGCGTAGTCAGCCCGGAACGCACCGGTGCGCGGCGCCCGCCTGCCGAGATACCCGAGACGGCCGAGACGGCCGAGACGCCCCCCAGACCATGACAATGTCACGCGAACGTCACTGTCCCGCCACTTGGGATGAACTACGCCCGCGCGCCCCTGGACGCCGCCCCCGCGCGTCCGCTTGCATGGTGGAGGCCGTCCGCGCCACGCCTCGGGGGAGGCACCTATGAAGCGCTCCGGACCTCTTCTCACCCTTCTCGCGGGACTCCTGCTGGCCCTGTTCATGCTGTCGCTCAACGCGACGACAGGGACGCGCCTCACGTCCTCGTCCGGTGGCGAGCCGCCGGACACGAAGGCGTCACAGAGCCCGACGCCCTCACTCACGCCCACGCCCACGCCCACGCCCACGCCCACGCCCACGCCCACCAAGGCCACCCCACCGCCCAACGCCGACTACGCGGGCCGTACCGACGACGACTCCTCGGCCGTCGCCGTGTCACTGCGCGACGGGAAGGCCGTCGCGTACTTCTGCGACGGCCGCGACAAGGAGTCGTGGCTGAAGGGCGACGTCGAGGACGACGGCTCGATGAAGCTGACGGGCGGGAACGGCGGTGTGCTGAACGGCACGCTGAAGGACACGCGCATCCGCGGCACGGTCGACATCGGCGGCCAGGAGTACGGCTTCACCGCGGACAAGGCGGTCAAGCCGTCGGGCCTGTACCGGGCGACGGAGACCGTGCGCGGTGCGAAGGTCGACGGCGGCTGGATCGTGCTGCGGGACGGCCGCCAGGTCGGCATCCTCAAGCGCGACGGCAAGCCCTCGGCGGCGCCCAGGATCGACCCCGGGACCGGCGCCGTGGCCATCGACGGCGTGCGGCTCACGGCCCGCCCGGTGACCCCCTGAGCGGTCCGCTCAGCAGCACCCGTCACCGACTCCATGCGTAACGACCTCCACCGCGACCCCCGTCACGCCATCCGTCCCCGGACCCGACCCAGGGAGCCGAGCATGACCGTCGACCCGAACGCCGCCACCCAGGGCTTCCCGTCCCCGCGGCCCGCCCACGGCCGCCCGAGCGCCGCGCGCTACCTCGTCCCGGCCCTGGTCGCGGGCGCGGTCGCCGTCGGTCTCGGCGTCTACGGCAAGGCGCACGACCCGCAGGGCACGGCCTTCAACCTGGCCGGGTTCAGCAGCACGGGCGCGGTGAAGTCATGGCTGGCGACGACCTCGTTCGGCTTCGCGCTCGTGCAGTTCGTGTCGGCGCTCATGGTGTACGGCAGACTGCCGGGCCCGAGCTGGGCGGGTGTGCTGCACCGCTGGTCGGGGCGGGTGGCGTTCCTGGTGGCGGTGCCGGTCGCGGTGCACTGTCTGTACGCGTTGGGCTTCCAGACGTACGAACCGCGCGTTTTGTGGCACTCTCTCCTGGGTTGTTTCTTCTTCGGTGCTTTCAGTGCCAAGATGCTGCTGCTCCGTTCGGAGCGACTGCCGGGCTGGCTGCTGCCGCTCGTCGGCGGCCTCGTCCTCGCCGCCCTCACGGCGGTCTGGCTGACCTCCGCCCTCTGGTTCTTCCGCACGTTCGGGGTGACGACATGACGATGGGTTCCACGCGGCGCACGGTCCTGGCGACGGGTGCGACGACCGCGGCGGCCGCGGCGGTACTGCTCGCGGGATGCAGCCAGTACGGCGACAACGGCGGCGACAGCACCGACTCCCCCACCGGGAACTCCCCGACGACGGCCGGCGGGGGGACGGGCGAGGAGCTGGCGAAGACCGACGACATCCCGGTCGGCGGCGGAAAGATCTTCAACGACCGGAAGATCGTGGTCACCCAGCCCGAGCAGGGCGACTTCAAGGCCTTCTCGGCGGTCTGCACCCACCAGGGCTGCATCGTCGCGAGCGTCTCGGACAAGACGATCAACTGCGCCTGCCACGGGAGCAGGTTCAGCGTCACGGACGGCGCGGTGGAGCGCGGCCCGGCGACGCGGCCGCTGCCCGCCGAGCAGATCACGGTGAAGGGAAATTCGATTCGCCAGGCGTGATCCACCCCGTACGCTCCCGGGCATGCAGCCCGAGGCCCTGGTCCGCGACCACACGATCTACGCCTGTGTCATGGGCTCGCGCGCCTTCGGCCTCGCCACGGACGACAGCGACACCGACCGCAGGGGCGTCTTCCTCGCCCCCAGCGCCCTGTACTGGCGCTTCGAGAAGCCGCCCACGCACGTGGAGGGCCCGGCCGAGGAGCAGTTCAGCTGGGAACTGGAGCGCTTCTGCTCACTCGCGCTGCGCGCCAACCCGAACATCCTGGAATGCCTGCACTCCCCGCTGGTGGAGCACGTCGACGACACGGGCCGCGAACTGCTGTCCCTGCGCGGCGCGTTCCTGTCCCGCCGGGTCCACGAGACGTTCGCGCGCTACGCACTCGGCCAGCGCAGGAAGCTGGAGGCCGACGTACGCAACCACGGCGCCCCGCGCTGGAAGCACGCGATGCACCTGCTGCGGCTCCTGACGAGCTGCCGTGACGTCCTGCGCACGGGCGAACTCACCGTCGACGTGGGCGACCTGCGCGAGCCGCTCCTCGCGGTCAAGCGGGGCGAGGTGCCCTGGGCCCAGGTGGAGTCCCGGATGACCCGGCTGGCGGCGGAGGCGGACGAGGCGGCGGCCCGCTCCCCGCTCCCGCCGGAGCCCGACCTGGCCCGTGTCGAGGACTTCCTCGTACGGACCCGCCGCGCCTCAGCCCTAGCCGTCGGCGAGCCCTTCGGCACCCGTCAGCCGGACCCGTACGACGAAGTCGTGCAGGGCGTCGTACGCGGCGGGAGCCTCGGGCAGCACTGACAGGGCCTGGGCCTCGTCCAGCGCGCCGTGCAGCCGCTCCACGTCGCTCTCCACGCGCGCGGGGTCGACGTCGGCCGCCCCGTGCTCCTGCTCGGCCTTGGCGGCGACGAGGTCCGGCAGGTACGCGGGCGCCTCGACCTCCTTGACGAGCGTGGGCAGATGGGCCTGGAGCTCGGCGCTGCGCATCAGATGGATCCCGGTGAGCAGCACGCGGAACGTGTAGAGCAGCGGCTTGAGTTCGCCGGTCTTCTGGAAGAGCCGCCACTGGGTGACGGCGAAGCCCCGGTAGTGGTGGGCGTGGTGGCGGGTGAGGACGCCGGGGGCCAGGGAGGCCAGCTCGCGGTGGGCGTCGGTGGTGTGCACGACCAGCGGGGAGAGCAGCTGCTCCAGCACATAGCCGTTGCGGCGCAGCATCAGCCGGGCGAACTTGCGCAGGTCGTGCGTGACGAGGTCCATCTCGACGCCGTCCCGCTCCCACATCCTGGAGCGGGTCTCCTCCGGCTCGCGCAGCCCGACGAGTTGGGCCGTCGGCAGCAGGTGGACGCCCCTGAGGTCGACGTCCGAGTCGCGCGAGGGGAAGCCGTACAGGTGCGCTCCTGAAACGGTCGCGAACAGCAGGGGATCGGGCTGTTCGGCCACCACGGGCGCGAGGTCGAGGTCGAGAGTCGCCAGGGTCTCCATCACCCCTCAAGCGTCCCAGAGGGCTCCCAGCGACACGAGGTCGCCCTGGTACTCGATGCGGTCGGCCCATTCCGTCGGCCAGGCCGCCGGGCCGAGGTACGCGCCCGCGAAGGCGCCGGTGAGGCAGGCGACGGAGTCCGAGTCGCCCGAGGTGCAGGCGGCGCGGCGCAGGGCCGTGACGGGTTCGTCGACGAAGAGCAGGAAGCACAGCAGGCCGGTGGCGAGCGCCTCCTCGGCGATCCAGCCCTCGCCCGTGGCCAGGCAGGGGTCGGTCTCGGGCGACGGGTGGCGCAGGGCCTGCTGGAGGCGGTCGAGGGCGTCCAGGCACTCGTCCCAGCCGCGGGAGATGAACTCCTCCGGCGAGGAGTCCTGGCTGTAGCGCCAGAGGTCGCCGAGCCAGCGCGCGTGGTAGTGGCCGCGGTTCTCGTACGCGTACGACCTCAACAGACCGACCAGGCCCAGCGGTTCGGCGCCCTGGGCGAGGAGTCGTACGGCGTGCGCGGTGAGGTCGGCGGCGGCGAGTGCCGTGGGGTGTCCGTGGGTGAGGGCGGCCTGCAACTGGGCGGCGCCCGCGCGCTGTTCGTCGCTCACGCGGGGAATGAGCCCGAGGGGCGCGACCCGCATGTTGGCCCCGCAGCCCTTGGAGTGGATCTGGCTGGCGTCCTGCCAGGGGCGGCGTTCCTTCGCCAGGAGGTCGCAGGCGACCAGGCAGGTGCGGCCGGGGGCACGGTTGTTCTCCGGTGAGCGGGACCAGGCGACGTACTCGGCGCGGGCGGCCCGCTCCAGGGTCTCGGGGCCGAGCGACCCGCGGTCCATGGCCGAGCGCAGCGCCCGCCCCAGTGCCAGCGTCATCTGGGTGTCGTCCGTGACAACCGCGGGCTTCGGGAGGTCCATCCGCCGCCAGTCCCCGAACGTGGCGAGGATCGAGGGGACGTCGTTGAACTCGGTCGGGAAGCCGAGCGCGTCACCGAGGGCCAGACCGATCAGGGATCCGGTGGCGGCGCGCTTCGCGAGCAGGGTCATGGCCATCAGGGCCGTCCTTCGGGTGTGGGTCGCAACAGGGGCGGGTGCAGGGTGGTGGCCTCGCCCGGGCGGTAGAGCGCGGCGGGCTTGCCACGGCCTCCGGTGAGGCGCGCGGCGCCGGGGACCGGCTCGACGAAGCCCGGCGTGGCCAGCACCTTGCGCCGGAAGTTGGGCCGGTCGAGAGAGGTGCCCCACACGGTCTCGTAGACCTGCTGCAACTCGCCGAGTGTGAACTCGGGCGGGCAGAAGGCGGTGGCGAGAGAGCTGTACTCCAGCTTGGCGCCGACGCGTTCGTGGGCGTCGGCGAGGATCCGGTCGTGGTCGAAGGCGAGCGGCCCCGCGGTGTCGTACGGCAGCCACCGGGCCTGTGCCGCGTCGCCGCCGCCGTGCGGTTCGGGCGGGTGCGGCAGCAGCGCGGCGAACGCGACGGTGACGACCCGCATCCTCGGGTCGCGGTCCGGTTCGCTGTACGTCCTCAGCTGCTCCAGGTGGAGTTCGGAGACGTCCTCCAGGCCGGTCTCCTCGGCGAGTTCGCGGCGGGCGGCCGTCTCCGCGGACTCGTCGGGCAGCACGAACCCTCCGGGCAGCGCCCAGTGGCCCGCGTACGGCTCCTGCCCCCGCTCGACGAGCAGCACCTGGAGCGCGCCGTCCCGGACAGTGAGGACGGCCAGGTCGACGGTGACGGCGAAGGGCTCGTAGGCGTACTTGTCGTAGCCCTCGGGCCTGTTGCCGTTCGACGCGTGGTCGACGGATGCGGTCATGGTCCACCTACCCCCTCTTGGACGGTCACCCTTAATGGTCACTGTGACCAATAGTCATAACGACTATAAAGATGCCCGAGGGTGCCGACAACCCGTCGGCGGCAAAGAAACTCGACGGCCGGGCAAAGAACTGCGGGGCGAGGAAGGGGCGGGGAAGGGCCGGGCAAC
This sequence comes from Streptomyces sp. NPDC046862, assembly GCF_040704615.1. NCBI lineage: Bacteria > Bacillati > Actinomycetota > Actinomycetes > Kitasatosporales > Streptomycetaceae > Streptomyces > Streptomyces sp. NPDC046862. The sequence goes on from NZ_JBEYXP010000079.1 coordinate 10,026, forward strand.
GGGACACGACGAAGCGGCCGGCCCGTAATGTTTCGGGCCGGCCGCTTCGAAAGGCCTGCGAAGTGGTGCGGGTGGATCTACAGGTCGACCTCGCGCATCAGCATGCCCACCTCGGTGTTGGACAGCCGGCGCAGCCACCCCGACTTCTGGTCGCCGAGGGTGATCGGGCCGAAAGCGGTGCGCACCAGCTTGTCGACCGGGAAGCCGGCCTCGGCGAGCATGCGGCGCACGATGTGCTTGCGGCCCTCGTGCAGCGTGACCTCCACGAGGTAGTTCTTGCCGGTCTGCTCGACGACCCGGAAGTGGTCCGCGCGCGCGTACCCGTCCTCCAGCTGGATGCCGTCCTTCAGGCGCTTGCCCAGGTCGCGCGGGATCGGGCCGACGATGTGCGCCAGGTACGTCTTCTTCACGCCGTACCGGGGGTGGGTCAGCCGGTTGGCCAGCTCGCCGTGGTTGGTGAGCAGGATGACGCCCTCGGTCTCGGCGTCGAGACGACCGACGTGGAAGAGCCGGGTCTCACGGTTGGTGACGTAGTCACCGAGGCACTGCCGCCCCTCCGGGTCCTCCATCGACGAGACGACGCCGACGGGCTTGTTGAGCGAGAAGAACTGGTACGACTGCGTGGCCACGGTGAGCCCGTCGACCTTGATCTCGTCCTTCTCGGGGTCGACCCGCAACCCCTGCTCGAGAACGATCTCGCCGTTGACCTCGACCCGCGCCTGCTCGATCAGCTCCTCGCAGGAACGCCGTGAACCGTAACCGGCCCGCGCGAGCACCTTCTGCAGCCGCTCGCCCTCCTGCTCGGCGCCCGGGAAGGTCTTGGGCAGCTTGATGTCCTTCTTGCCCGCGTAGCGCTCGCGGTTGCGCTCCTCGGCGCGCACCTCGTACTCGCGGGAGCGCGCGGGGGCCGTACGGCCGCGTCCGCCGCCCTGCCCCTGCCCCTGTCCCTGCCCCTGGCCCTGGCCCTGGCCCTGCTGGGGCTTCCTGGGCCCGCCCTTGGCGCCGCCGCGCGCGGAGCCGCCACGCCCCGACTTGGGGCCGTCCTGGGTGGCGCCGGGGCCGACGTCGTAGCGGCGCTCCTCGGGGCGGGGCTTGCTGGGGCGGCCCTGACCCTGGCCCTGCCCCTGCTTCTGGTCCCTGTTGTTGCCGGCACCGCGGTGGTTACCGCGCCCGCCGCTCTTACCGCTACCGCTGCTTCGCATCAAAGTTCCGTCGTCGTCGTGTTCGGCATGTTCGTCATGGGCCCGTCGTCCGCGTCCGGGGCGTCCGGATCGAACGACGGTACGGCTTCCTGGGTCTCGGCCTCGATCGCCTCCGCCTCCGGGAGGAAGGGCGCGAGCTCCGGGAGCTCGTCCAGACCGCGCAGGCCCATCCGCTCCAGGAAGTAGTTCGTCGTCCTGTACAGGATCGCACCTGTCTCGGGTTCCGTGCCCGCCTCCTCGGTCAGCCCGCGCTGGAGGAGGGTGCGCATGACCCCGTCACAGTTCACGCCGCGCACGGCCGAGACCCGGGAACGGCTGACCGGCTGCCGGTACGCGACCACGGCCAGCGTCTCCAGGGCTGCCTGCGTGAGCCGGGCCTGCTGCCCGTCGAGCACGAACCGCTCGACGGCGGGCGCGTACTCGCCCCGCGTGTAGAACCGCCACCCGCCGGCGACGTACCGCAGCTCGAATCCCCGCCCCTGCACGGTGTACTCGTCGGCCAGCTCCCGCAACGCCTTCGCGATCTGCCGCCGGGGCCGCTCGACGATCTTCGCCAGGTGCTCCTCGGTAGCGGGCTCGTCCACGACCATGAGGACGGCCTCAAGGGCGGGCTTGAGCTCGAGACCGGCAACGGACCGCAGACCGCTCGGCGCCTCGATGATCTCCTCACTCACGCCTTCTTCTCCTCCTCCTTGGGCAGCTCGGGCGGCCGGTCGAACTCGTCGGTGACCATGGGCCGGTCCTCACCCTCCCCACCGGTCCACCGCACGAGCAACTCCCCGAGGGCGGCCTCCTGCTCCAGCGCCACGGCCTTCTCGCGGTACAGCTCCAGCAGCGCCAGGAACCGGGCCACGACGGTCAGCGTGTCATCCGTGTCCTCGACGAGCACCCGGAAGCTCGTCTCCCCGAGCTCCCTGAGTCGCGCCACGACGATCCCCGCCTGCTCCTGGACGCTCACCAGGGGCGCGTGGATGTGGTCGACGTACACTTGCGGCTTCGGCTTCGGCTGCATCGCCTTCACGGCGAGCTTCGCGAACCCCTCGGCGCCGATGCTGATCACGACCTCGGGCAGCAGCTCCGCGTGGTGCGGTTCGAGACCGACGGTACGGGGATAGCGCCGGGCCTCGTCATCCAGGCGGCCGCTGAAGATGTCGGCGATCTGTTTGTACGCGCGGTACTGCAACAGCCGCGCGAACAGCAGGTCCCGCGCCTCCAGCAACGCGAGATCGGCCTCGTCCTCCACCTCGGCGGACGGCAGCAGCCGCGCGGCCTTGAGATCGAGCAGCGTGGCGGCCACGACGAGGAACTCGGTCGTCTGGTCCAGATCCCAGTCCGGCCCCATGGCCCGGATGTGCGCCATGAACTCGTCGGTCACCTTCGACAGCGCCACCTCGGTGACATCCATCTTGTGCTTCGAGATCAGCTGGAGCAGAAGATCGAATGGCCCTTCGAAGTTGGCGAGCCGAACCTTGAACACACCGTCGCTGGTCTGACCGGCTTCACTGGCTTCAACGGGTGCACCGGCTTCAACGGGTGCACTGGCCTCAGCGGGTTCACCGGTCGCACCGGTGCTTTCGGCGTCCGGTCCGGGGCGAGCGTCCGGGACGGGCGCGTCCGCTTGGGGCCGGGCGGGCACCTCGTCGGGTTCCGCCTGAGGGCCGACCACCTCGGCCTCAGGGAGAGGCGCCGCTCCTTCGGGCTCGGCGCGAGGGCCGACCCCTTCGGGCTCCGGGCTCGGCTGGGACTGCTCGGGTTCGCCCGGAGGCGCTGCCTGGGGATCCGCCGAAGAACCGTCCTCAGCCGGAGACTCACTGCCCGCCGCAGGCGACGAAGGGGGCGGGGACCCAGCCCCGGGCCCTCGGCCCAGCGCACGCCGACGACCGGCAGAACCGCCGGAGGCTGACGCAGGGGACGAGGTCATAGCCGTCGCAGGCTACCGCGTACCGCCCACAAAGCCGACAACCGGCCGACAACCGGCGGACGATCCGCGGCCTACCGCCCTCGCAAGCGCCGCACGAGGATGCTCGCATCCCCCCGGGACTCGAGGTCGGCCAGCACCACGGCCACCGCCTCCCGCACGATCCGCCCCCGGTCGACCGCCAGCCCGTGCTCCCCTCGCAGCACCAGCCGCGCGTGCTCGAGGTCCATGAGCTCCTCGGCGGACACGTACACGGTGATCTTCTCGTCGTGCCGCTCACGCCCGCTCGGCCGCCGCCCGGCAGCACGCCCCCGGCGGCGGGACGCGGCAGAACCTTCCTGCGCCGACTGCCCCGGCTGCCCGGGCTGCGCCTGCTGCGCGGACGCGGACTGCGTGGACTGCCGCCGTCGCGCGGCCCCCGGGACGGGTCCGTCCTTGTCCGCCTCCGCGGCAGCCGCCCGGCTGCGGGACTCCCCCGCGCCGGCGGCCTCCGCGTCCGCGGCCACGTGCTCGGCGCCCTCGCCGTCACCGCCCTGCGCGGGCACCGACGGCGGCGCGTCCTCCGCGGCGGCGGGATCACTCTCCCCCGCCGGCGCCGGCACCCTGGCCTCGCCGTTGGCCTGGCGCCGGGGAGTGGACGATTGAAGCGCCATCCCCCCTGTCGTACGGAACAGTTCGTCGGCCCCCGGCAGACTCACTCGGCGTGACACCGGGCGAGCACCTCCCTGGCGAGCTGGCGGTAGGCGGCGGCACCGACGGAGTTGGATGCGTACGTGGTGATCGGCTCACCGGCGACCGTGGTCTCCGGGAAGCGGACCGTGCGCCCGATGACCGTGTGGTAGACGTGGTCGTCGAACGCCTCGACGACCCGCGCGAGCACCTCACGGCTGTGCACGGTGCGCGAGTCGTACATCGTGGCGAGGATCCCGTCGAGCTCCAGCTCCGGGTTGAGCCGCTCCTGGACCTTCTCGATGGTCTCGGTCAGCAGCGCCACACCACGGAGGGCGAAGAACTCGCATTCCAGCGGCACGATCACCTTGTGGGCGGCCGTCAACGCGTTCACCGTGAGCAGACCCAGCGAGGGCTGACAGTCGATCACGATGTAGTCGTAGTCGGCCATGAGCGGCTTGAGGGCGCGCTGCAGCGTCGACTCGCGCGCCACCTCGCTCACCAGCTGGACCTCGGCCGCCGACAGGTCGATGTTGCTCGGCAGCAGGTCCATGTTGGGGACCGCGGTCTTGAGGAGGACCTCGTCGGCCGCCATGCCCCGCTCCATGAGCAGGTTGTAGACGGTGAGGTCGAGCTCCATCGGATTCACGCCGAGCCCGACCGAGAGCGCCCCCTGCGGGTCGAAGTCGACCAGCAGGACGCGCCGTCCGTACTCCGCGAGCGCGGCGCCCAGGTTGATGGTCGACGTCGTCTTGCCGACGCCGCCCTTCTGGTTGCACATCGCGATGATCTTCGCGGGGCCGTGGTCGGTGAGCGGGCCCGGGATCGGGAAGTACGGCAGCGGGCGCCCTGTCGGGCCGATGCGCTCACGGCGCTGTCGGGCCGCGTCGGGCGCGAGCGTGGCCGCGTACTCCGGATCTGGCTCGTACTCGGCATCGGGGTCGTAGAAGTGCCCCTCGGGCAGTTCGTCGTAGTCGGCGAAGTGGTTGCGGATCTCGCCACTTCCGTCGCCGGCCATGGCGTTCACGTGATGGCCATCCATGCTCATGGGTGCTGTCTGAGTCCCCTGCGGACTCTGGTGGGCTGCGAAGGTGCGCACAGCTACGGAGCCGACAGCCTGAAGCCCCGCGGGCCGCTGGCCCTGCGCCGGCATTCCTGGTTGACCACCCCCGGGAGTAAATGTCGACTCATTCACAAGTCGTCTTACCTCCTTGGTGACCAGGAAACTTCTAGATAGGTCAGCGTGGCACCATGCCGACGGTTGGCGACTCTATGGCGTGTCGGCGGTTCGCAGCAACACAATCCGCCGGACCCGGCCCGATGTGTCGGCAATGAAACATCCCTCTGTCAAGGGCGTACGGCCGTCGCACGGCAGGTTTCACCGTTGCGCGAATCGGTTGAAGGGTTACGTTCGAGGCGAGTTGACCTCGGGTTGCGGGGTGAACATACACACTCCCGGCCGGACCTCATCAGGCAAGGTCCGGCCGGGAGTGTGCTGTTGACGACCTGTGTTGACGTATCGCCTTTTGCCGTCGCCAAGTCGACTCTCCGCGAGCAGGGCCGGGCGACGGGCCTAGCCGAGCAGCGACTCCAGTTCGACGTGCTCCAGGCCGTGCGCCTGGGCGACCTCGCGGTAAACGACCTTGCCGTCATGGGTGTTGAGCCCCTTCGCCAGCGCGGAATCACGGCGCAGCGCCTCGACCCAGCCGCGGTCGGCGAGCTCCACGATGTACGGCAGCGTGGCGTTGGTGAGCGCGTAGGTGGAGGTGTTGGGCACCGCGCCCGGCATGTTGGCGACGCAGTAGAAGACCGATTCGTGGACCTTGAAGGCCGGCTCGGCGTGGGTCGTGGGACGCGAGTCCTCGAAGCAGCCGCCCTGATCGATCGCGATGTCGACAAGGACACTTCCCGGCTTCATCCGCGAGACGAGCTCGTTGGTGACCAGCTTGGGGGCCTTGGCGCCCGGGATCAGGACGGCGCCGATGACGAGGTCGGCCTCCAGGCAGGCCTTCTCCAGCTCGAAGGCGTTGGAGACGACGGTCTGGATCTTCGTGCCGAAGACCTTGTCCGCCTCCCTGAGCTTGTTGATGTCCTTGTCGAGCAGGGTCACGTGGAAGCCCATGCCGATGGCGATCTGCGCGGCGTTCCAGCCCGACACGCCGCCACCGATGACGACGGCCCGGCCGGCCGGCACTCCGGGGACGCCGCCGGGCAGCACGCCGCGGCCGCCGCCCGCGCGCATCAGGTGGTAGGCGCCGACCTGCGGGGCCAGGCGGCCCGCGACCTCGGACATGGGGGCGAGCAGCGGCAGCGCGTGGCTGGGCAGTTCGACGGTCTCGTACGCGATGGCGGTCGTCCCCGACTCGAGCAGGGCGTCCGTGCACTCCTTGGAGGCGGCAAGGTGCAGGTAGGTGAAGAGCGTCTGGTCCTTGCGGAGGCGGTGGTACTCCTCGGCGACGGGCTCCTTGACCTTGAGCAGCAGGTCCGCGGTGGCCCACACCTCGTCGGCGGTCGGAAGGATCTCGGCGCCGGCGAGGACGTACTCGTCGTCGGTGATCGAGGAGCCGACTCCGGCGCTGCGCTCGACGACGACCTGATGGCCGTGGCGCACCAGCTCGTGCACGCCGGCGGGGGTGATGGCCACCCGGAACTCGTTGTTCTTGACCTCGCGGGGGATGCCGACCTTCACGTCGATCACGGTCCTTGACTCGAAGGGTTGGGGCTCACCGGACACGGGCGACGTGCGCTCAGGCAATGCACGACATACCCGTACGCATCGGAGCGCACCGGGATACACCGCGGGGAACCGGCGGCGGACCCAGTCTAATGAAGGCTTCCCTGCTGTCTAGCCTTTCAAAGCATCAATCTTCAGCCGATCCGCTACGGATTTCGTAGGTGTTAGCCCCTCGTTCCGCCTCGGTCTCGTCGGCGGCGCCGGAATCTCCCTCGTGGATGTGCTCCTGGATGTGCTCCTGGATGTGGTCGTGGATGTGGTGGAGGTCCTGGAGTTCGCCGAGTTCGTCTCCCAGCATGCTCTCGGCCGCCTCACGGTGCAGCCGTGCCGCCGCCGGGTCCCCGAGCCTCTCCAGCGTGTCGGCGAGCCGGACGTGCAGCGCGGCCTGCAGCCGCGCGTCCTCGGCGCGGCGCGCCCATTCCAGCGCCTCCTGGCAGATGGCCAGCGACTCCTCGAACCGCCCCGCGTACTCCTGGACACGCCCCATCTCGCTCAACGCCCTCGCCTGGCCGGCCACGTCACCGAGCCGGCGGTAGCCGGTGAGGGCCGAGCGCCAGTTGCGCAGGGCCTCGCCGTAGCGGCCCGCGCAGGTGTGGGTGCCGGCGATGCGGCCGTAGAGCCGGGCCGCGTCGGCGCGTTCGTCGCGGGCGAGCCGCTGGGCGAGCGCCCTGCCGTACCAGTCGGCGGCGCGCTCGTAATCCCCGAGCTCCTGGTGGGCACCCCCTACGGATTCCATCGCGCGGCCGGTGGCGTACGGGTCGCCCGCCTCGCGCCCTGCGTCCAGCGCGGCCCGGTAGCGGGCGAGCGCCTCGTTGGTACGGCCGGTCCGGGCGTCCAGGTCGGCGAGGTTCAGCAGGGCGGCTGCCTTCTCCCGGGGCAGCTTCCGCCGCTCGGCGACGTCGAGGACGAGCCGGTGGATGCCGTACAGCTCGGGGGCCGCGGCCTGGGTGCCGAAGTGGGCGACCATCGTGCGGACCAGCTGGGACATCAGGCGCCGGGCAAGTGTGTCCAGCTCCCCGTCGGCGACCGCGAGCCGGGCCGCCGCCAGCAGCGCGGGCCGGCGGATGCGCAGCCAGTCCTCGGCGGCCCGGGGGGTGGGGAAACGCAGGGCACGGGGCATGTCCTGGAGCTTCTCGCGGGACTGGGCACTGTCGGTCTCGGTGATGGCGCGGCACGACTGCAGGAGACGTACGGTCCGCTCCAGCATCCGGGCACGGGCCAGCTGCAGTTCGGCCGGACGGTCATGGGCCTCGGCGAGTGCGCTCAGCAGGGGTTGCAGACAGCCGGGCACCTCGTACTGCGGCAGGGGCGAGTCGACCGCGTGGAGGAAGCCGAGCGAAACGAAGTCGTCCAGCGTGGTGCGGGCGGCGCCGATCGAGCAGCCGGCCAGCGCGGACGCGGTGTGCGGGTCGACGAGGCCCGCCGGGGCCAGCGAGAGCAGTCGCAGTATCCGGGCGGCGGGGGTGAGCAGGGCGCTGTAGGCGAGCCGGAAGACGCGGGTCAGCGGCGGGCCCTCGTCGCCCGCGGCGTTCAGATGCCTGGCCAGGTCGGCGACGGCGGCCCTGGGGCGGGAGGCGAGCCAGCCGCCGGCGAGCATCAGCGCGGCCGGCTGGCCGGAGCACTCCAGGACCAGTTCCTCGGCGGCACGCGGGTCGACGGTGATGCGCACGGAGCCGGTGAAGCGTTCGAGCAGCTCGACCGCGGACTTGGTGTCCAGACCGCCCAGGGTGCACGGGCGGACGTCGGAGATACCGGTCAGCGGCCCGCCGGAGACCGCGACGACCAGGCACTCGGGGGTGTCCGGGAGCAGCGCGTCGACCTGCTCGGCGTCGGACGCGTCGTCCAGCAGGAGCAGCATCCGCCGGTGGGCGAGGGCGTCTCGGAGCGCCGCGCTGAGGTCGTCCTCGGCGGCTCCGGGAGGACTGGGCAGATCGAGCGCCGCCAGCAGTTCGCGGGCCGCGCGCTCGGTCGGTACGCGCGTGCCGTCGGGCTCCGTGAGCCGCGCGCGGAGCACGCCGTCGGGGTAACTCTCGGCGACCTGCCGTACGAGTTCCTCGGCGAGCGCGGTGCGGCCGTAGCCGGGGCGGCCGGCGATGAGGAGCACCCGCGCGCGGGGCGCCTTCCGGCCGGAGAGCGTGTCGAGACCGGCGCGCTCGATGTCGGCGCGCAGTTCCTTCAACTCCCGCTCACGGCCGAGGAACTGACTGGCCGTGGGAACATCCTCGGGGACCTCCGCAGCCTCCGCGGCCAAGGGCTGCTCGGCTGCGGACACCTCGGTGCTCTCCGTGTCGACCGCCTGATCCGTCACGGGTCACGCTCCCGTCCCACTGCACACGCAAGGCCCGCCGGGACTCCGGCGCGGGCGTGCTGCAGAGCCTAGTTCACTCTCTGCGACGTTCCCGGCGGAGCACGACGGAGGAGTCCCCCGATCGGATCAGGCGATCGTAGGACAGGGGCACGCGCCCCGTAAGGGGCGCGGGGCTGTATCGACATGCGGCTCCGCCGCGTCCGCGACCAGCCACAACGGACCGACAGCCGAAGAACCGCCGAACCCGCGGAGCGTCACGCCTCGAACGGCCGAGCAGGCCAAGGCGCCTCAGCGGGCCGCAAAGCGTCCAACCCGTCGCCACTCCGCGCCGCGACCAGCGAAAGGACGCCCACGACCAGGCAGTTGTTGTGCAGCTCGCCGGCCAGGACACCCCGTACGAGCTCGTCGGCGGGCACACGGGCCAGCTCCATGTCGGCCTCCTCGTCCTCGACCTCGAAGCGCCGGCCCTCGGCCTCGGAGAGGTCACGGGCGAGGAAGATCCGGACGGCTTCGTCGCAGCCGCCGGGCGTGGTGTAGACGTCGGTGAGGACGCGCCAGTCCTCGGCCTTGACGTGGGCCTCCTCGTACAGCTCGCGCTGGGCGGCGTGCAGCGGGTTCTCGCCGGGGACGTCGAGGAGCCCGGCGGGGATCTCCCAGAGCTTCTGGCGCACGGGGTGGCGGTACTGACGGATGACCAGGACACGATCCTGGTCGTCGAGTGCCAGCACGGCGACGGAGCCGGGGTGGACCTGGTAGTCGCGGCGGACGACCGACCCGCCGGGCATGACCACGTCGTCGGTGCGCACGGAGGTCTTGTTGCCGACGAAGGGCGTGTCGCTCGCCCGGACCTCCCACTCCTCGGCGGTGTCCTTGATGGTCATGTCGACATGTCCTCCCACACGTGCGAAGAAGCCGGGGTGCACGTCCCTCGGGACACGCACCCCGGCCACCGTACAGCTCTCGTGCCGCCGGGTCTTACTGACCCGTCTTGCGCTCCACGGCCGCCTTGACGAGCCCGGCGAACAGCGGGTGCGGCCGTGTCGGGCGCGAGCGCAGCTCGGGGTGCGCCTGGGTGGCGACCAGGTAGGGGTGGGCGTCCCTGGGGTACTCCACGTACTCGACGAGCTTGCCGTCCGGCGAGGTGCCCGAGAACAGCAGGCCGGCCTTCTTCTCCAGCTCGGCGCGGTAGGAGTTGTTCACCTCGTAGCGGTGGCGGTGCCGCTCCTCGACGTACTCCTTGCCGCCGTAGACCTCGCGCACGATCGAGCCCTCGGCCAGCTTCGCCGGATACATGCCCAGGCGCATCGTCCCGCCCATGTCGCCCTCGCCGGCGACGATGTCGAGCTGCTCGGCCATGGTGGAGATGACCGGGTGGGCGGTGGCGGAGTCGAACTCGGTGGAGTTGGCGTCCGGGATGTCGGCCAGGTTGCGGGCGGCCTCGATCACGATGCACTGCAGGCCGAGGCAGAGACCGAGGAGGGGGATCTGGTTCTCGCGGGCGTACTGGATGGCGCCGACCTTGCCCGACACGCCGCGGTCGCCGAAGCCGCCGGGGATGCAGATGGCGTCCACGTCGGCGAGCTGCTCGGCCGCCCCGGCCGGGGTCTTGCAGTCGTCCGAGGTCACCCACTTGATCTTCACGCGGGCCTTGTTGGCGAAGCCGCCCGCGCGCAGGGCCTCGGTGACGGACAGGTAGGCGTCGGGCAGGTCGATGTACTTGCCGACCAGCGCCAGGTTGATCTCGTGCGCCGGGTTGTGGACGCGGTCGAGCAGGTCGTCCCAGGTCGTCCAGTCCACGTCGCGGAAGGGCAGGTCCAGCTTGCGGACGACGTAGGCGTCGAGGCCCTCGCCGTGCACGGTCTTCGGGATGTCGTAGATCGAGCGGGCGTCGGGGCAGGCGACCACGGCGGCCTCGTCGACGTCGCACATCAGCGAGATCTTGCGCTTGATCGCGGTGGGCACATCGCGGTCGCAGCGCAGCACGATCGCGTCCGGCTGGATACCGATGTTCCGCAGAGCCGCAACCGAGTGCTGGGTCGGCTTCGTCTTCAGCTCTCCCGAGGGGCCGATGTACGGCAGGAGCGAGATATGCACCACAAAGACGTTGTCACGGCCGACCTCGTGACGGACCTGGCGGACGGTCTCCAGGAACGGCAGCGACTCGATGTCGCCGACCGTGCCGCCGACCTCGGTGATCACCACGTCCACCTCGCCGGTGGCCATGCGCCGGATGCGGTGCTTGATCTCGTTGGTGATGTGCGGGATGACCTGCACGGTGTCACCCAGGTACTCGCCGCGCCGCTCCTTGGCGATGACCGTCGAGTACACCTGACCGGTGGTGACGTTGGCGGAGCCGTCCAGGTCACGGTCGAGGAAGCGCTCGTAGTGACCGATGTCCAGGTCGGTCTCGGCACCGTCGTTCGTGACGAACACCTCACCGTGCTGGAACGGGTTCATGGTGCCCGGGTCGACGTTCAGGTACGGGTCCAGCTTCTGCATCACGACGCGCAGGCCCCGCGCCTTGAGCAGCATGCCGAGGCTGGAGGCCGTCAGCCCCTTGCCGAGCGAGGACGCGACACCCCCGGTGACGAAGATGTGCTTGGTCGTCGAAGATTTGGGCGGCATGGCCAAGAGGGGGCTCCCGTGGTCGCGGTATGGAGTGCGGGGCGGCTGTGGGCCCGGAGATCTCCGGGGTGCCGTCGCTGCGGTTCGGGGGACCCTTGTTCTGTCCGGGGCGCCCACCGGTCCACGGGCTACCAGCGTATCAGCGACCGAAGGCGATGACTTCCGGCCACGCTCCGCACACGGATCGCCACACAGACCACCTGACGTCACTCGACGTCACCTCTTGCTCACTCGTTCGGGTCACCCGCGTTGTCGGGAGCGGCACGCGGAGACCGGGGCCGCGTCGTATCCTCTTCGGACATCGCTGCCGAGCCCGGCCGGCGAACGGCACCACCCCCGCCCGTCTCCGGAACAACAAGAGCTCGTCAGTTCGTTGAGCAACGAACGCCTTCATTGCGTTGTGCATCGTTGTACGACGACGCTTTAACAGAACCCTGGGATCTCGTTTGACACTGGTCCTATGGGTCCCATGACCGCACAGCGACCGCCCCTCGGGGGGCGACGTGGCCGTTCGACTGGAGTTGCATTGGCCGGGCGCATCGAAGACTACGCACTCATCGGAGACATGCAGACAGCCGCGCTGGTCTGCCGGGACGGCACGGTGGACTGGCTGTGCCTGCCCCGCTTCGACTCCCATGCCGTCTTCGCGGGGCTGCTCGGCACCGAGGAACACGGTTTCTGGCGCCTCGGCCCGGCCCACGCGGTCGACGCCGAGCCGCCGACGGCCTCCAGAAGGACGTACCGCGGCGACTCGCTGATCCTGGAATCCGAGTGGGACACGCCGCGCGGCACGGTCCGAGTGACCGATTTCATGCCGCCGCGTGACGGCGCCCCTCAACTGATCCGGATCGTCGAGGGCGTCAGCGGCCGGGTGCCGATGCGTTCCGCGCTGCGGATGCGCTTCAGTTACGGCCGTGTCGTGCCGTGGGTGCACAAGCACGAGGGCCGGACGGTGGCGGTCGCCGGGCCCGACAGCGTGTGGTTCGACACATCGGCCGAGACCTACGGAAAGTCGCTCACGACGTACGCCGACTTCACGGTGGCGCCGGGTGAGAAGATCGCCTTCACGATTTCCTGGCAGCCTTCTCACAAGGAGCCGCCGGGACTGCCGGAGCCGGAGCAGTCGCTGGAGGCGACGGAGGAGTTCTGGCGCGAATGGGTCGAGCACTGCACGTACCACGGCCCGTACCGCGAGGCCGTGATCCGCTCCCTCATCACCCTGAAAGCCCTGACGTACGCCCCCACGGGCGGCATCGTGGCGGCCCCCACCACCTCGCTCCCGGAGCACATCGGCGGCGTCCGCAACTGGGACTACCGCTACACATGGCTCCGTGACGCGGCGATCACCCTGTCGTCGCTGCTGCGCACCGGCTACCGCGAGGAGGCCCGCGCCTGGCGCGAGTGGCTGCTGCGGGCCGTGGCCGGCGACCCGGAGAACCTGCAGATCATGTACGGCATCGCGGGCGAGCGCGAGCTGGGCGAGGCCGAGCTGGACTGGCTGCCCGGCTACGAGGACTCGGCGCCGGTCCGCGTGGGCAACGGCGCGGCGCACCAGCTCCAGCTGGACGTGTACGGCGAGGTCACCGAGGCCCTGCACCTGGCCCACATGACGGGCCTGGCCCGCAACGACTACGCGGCCCTGCTCCAGCTGAAGCTGATCCGCTACCTGGAGGACCACTGGGACGAGCCGGACGAGGGCATCTGGGAGGTGCGGGGCCCGCGCCGCCACTTCGTGCACTCCAAGGTCATGGCCTGGGTCGCGGTGGACCGCACGATCAAGCTCATCGAGTCCGGCGACGCGGACGGCCCGCTGGAGAAGTGGCGCGAGCTGCGCGACGACATCCACCGGGACGTGTGCGAGCGCGGCTACGACAAGGAGCGCAACACCTTCACGCAGTCGTACGGCTCGAAGGAGCTGGACGCCTCGCTGCTGCTGATCCCGCAGGTGGGCTTCCTGCCGCCGGACGACAAGCGGGTGATCGGCACGATCGAGGCCATCCAGCGCGAGCTGTCGACGCCGGACGGGTTCATCCTGCGCTACCCGACCTCGGGCGAGGACGAGGGCGTGGACGGGCTGCCGGGCGACGAGGGCGCGTTCCTGGCCTGCTCGTTCTGGATGGCGGACGACCTGGCGATGATCGGCCGGGTCGACGAGGCCCGCAAGCTCTTCGAGAAGCTGCTGTCCCTGCGCAACGACCTGGGCCTGCTCGCCGAGGAGTGGGACCCGGAGCTGAAGCGCCAGGTCGGCAACTTCCCACAGGCGTTCAGCCACGTTCCGCTGATCGACACGGCACTGCGGCTGACGGCTTCGGGCGCGTACGGAGGCTGACGCCGAACCGGCACACGCTGTTTCAGCGCGTTCCGGCGATGAGCACGAGGCCGTCAGGCGGACTGATCCAGTCCGCCCGGCGCTTGAGGACGAGGCCGTCAGGCCGACTGCTCCAGCCCGTCCGGCGCTTGGGGACGAGGCCGTCAGGCCGATGCGGGGGTCTGGGGGCGGCAGCCCCCAGGGGACGGGACGGGTAGGGGCGGCGGGGGCGAAAACCCAAGCCCCCCGCCCAGCAGGCGACGCCGGGCGCGACCGCGCCTAGCCTGAGAAGAGTCCTGTCCCCGCACGAGAGGGGGCGGCTGCCATGGCTCCCCTCGGCAAGGCGCGTGCGGCGCTGGCCGCACTGCGCGACGATCTCGCCGGTGAGGTCCTGGCCCCCGGAGACCCGGGGTACGACGACGCCCGGAGCGTCTTCAACGCGATGATCGACCGGCGGCCCGCCGTGATCGCGCAGTGCGAGACACAGGACGACGTGGTGCGCTCGGTGCGCTTCGCCCGGGACCTCGACCTGAACATCGCGGTGCGCGGCGGCGGCCACAGCGTGGCGGGCATGGCGGTCAACGACAACGGGCTGGTCATCGACCTGCGCCGGATGCACGCGGTCACGGTCCACCCGGGGTCGTCGAGCGTACGGGTCGAGGGCGGCGCCACCATGAGCCACCTCGACCGCGCCACCGAGCCGTACGGCCTCGCCACCACGGGCGGCCGGGCCTCCACAACGGGAGTCGGAGGCTTCGTGCTGGGCGGAGGGAGCGGCTGGCTCGAGCGCGCGTTCGGGCTCGCGGTCGACAACATCCTCGGCGTGGAGCTGGTGACCGCGGACGCCCGTACGGTGCGGGCGACGGCCGAGGAGAACCCGGAGCTGTTCTGGGCACTGCACGGCGGAGGCGGGAACTTCGGCGTCGCCACCGCGCTGACCCTCCGGCTGCACGAACTGCCCGCCTTCGCCATCGCCCTGGTGCTGTACCTGCCGGCACACGGCCCCGAGGCGGTCCGTGTCTTCCGTGAGGTGATGGCAACCGGCCCACGGGAGGCGGGCGGAGGCGTGATCTACCTGACCGGCCCGCCCGAGGAGTTCGTCCCCGGGCATCTGGTGGGGAAGCTCGCGTGCGCCGTCCTCCTGACCTACGCGGGCACCGAGGACGACATGCGCAAGGTCGCCCAGCCTCTGCTGGCGCTGCCGCACGAGACGGAGATCGTCCAGGCCATGCCGTACGCGGACGTCCAGTGCATGATCGACGACCCGCCGGGGATGCGGAACTACTGGTCGGCGGAGTACGTGCGGGGCCTTCCCGACGACCTCGTGGACGTCTTCTGCGCCCTCGCCGACACGATGCCCGTCCCCACCGGGACGCAGCAAATACTGTTCCCGCAGGGCGGCGCGATCGCCGACGGGCCCGCCGAGTTCCCGGTGCCCTACCGGGACTCGGCATGGGTCGCGCACCCCTTCGGGATCTGGGAGGAGCCCGTCGACGACGAGCGCTGCATCCAGTGGGTACGGGACGTGCGCGCCGAGGTCCGGCCGTGGAGCACCGGCGCGACGTACCTCAACTTCATCGGCGAGGAGGGCACCGACCGGGTCGTGGCCGGTCTGGGGCTCGAGAACACGCGAAGGCTGGGCAGGGTGAAGGCCGCCTACGACCCGGACAACGTCTTCCGGTTCAACCACAACATCCCGCCGGATCCCCGATGAGGCCCCCGGCGCCGTAGGAGCGGGGGCGTACAGCCGTAGGAGCGGGGACGTTCCTGCAGGTAGCGTCCGCTGCATGGACAGCCACAGGGACAGCCGACCCGACCCCCGAGGCACCCACCAGGGCGGTGGCATCACCGTGCAGCGCGCCCTGGAGCTGCCGGGGCTGCGCAGTGGGCTGCCCGAGGTCCTGGCCGGGGCCGACCGGCTCCAGCGGACGGTGCGCTGGGTCCACGCGGGCGAGGTTCCGAACATCGCCTCGCTGCTCAAGGGCGGCGAGCTGCTGCTGACCACGGGCTACGGGCTCGGCACCCGGCCGGCCGACCAGCGGGCCTTCGTGCGCACCCTGGCCGACCGTGGCATCGCCGCGCTCGTGGTCGAGCTCGGCACCCGCTTCACACGCCTGCCGGCCACCCTCGTGGAGACCGCCCGCACGGCCGGCCTGCCGCTGGTCCAGCTCCACCGCGAGGTGGCCTTCGTGACCGTCACGGAGGAGATCCACACCGAGATCGTCAACGGCCACTACGCGCTGCTCCAGCGGGCCGAGGAGGTCCACCGGCGCTGTACGGAGGCGCTGCTGGGCGGAGGCGGGGTGCCCCAGGTGCTCGCGATCATCGCCGAGTTCAGCGGCATCCCGGTCTTCCTGGAGACGGCGGACGGACAGCTCCTGTACGCCGCCGGCGCCGGGCCCGGGAACACCGACCCGCTCCAGGTATGGGAGGGGTTGCGCGGCCACCACCAGGACGAGCCGCCCACGGGCACGACCATCGTCGACGTACCGGGCGGCGGCCCCGGAACGGGTGCGGTACGAGCTCGGCTGGTGCTGCTGCCCGTCGGCGAACCCGTGGCCCCCGTGCACCGGATGGCCGCCGAACGGGCCGCGGACATCCTGGCGGTCGTGCTGATGCAGGCCCGCCAGGAGGAGGAGCTGGCCGCCCGTGGGCGTGGCGACTTCCTCACCGACCTCGCCGAGGGCCGCGTCGCCGCGGAGGACGCGCCCGCGCAGGCGCGCGTCCTGGGCTTCAAGCCGGGGAGCGGTCCGCTGCTGCCGGTGGTGATGCGCCTGGCCGACGGTCCGTCACCGACGGGCGGGGGCTGGGCGGTTCTGGCTCGCGCGGTGGCCGAGGAACTGGCCTCGGTGGGGGTTCCGGTGCTGCTCGGTGTCCGGCCCGTCGAGGGCCGGGTGCCGCTGCTGCTGGGCCTGCGCGCGGAGGCGGAACGCCCGGCGGTGGCGGACCGGGTCGCTGCGGCGCTGCGGGCGGGTGTGGAGCGCGCGGGCGTCGGGCCGCCCGGGGCCCGGCCGCCCGTGGTGGTCGTCGGTGTGGCCGGGAGCTGGGCGGCCGCCTCGGCGGGACTGCGGCACGCGGCCGAGACGGCGACGGCGGCGCACGGGCTGCCGGAACGCCCCTGGCACGACGCCCGCCGCCTGGACATCGACCTGCTGCTGTGGCGGCTGCGCGACCATCCCGACCTGGCGGCCTTCGTCGACCGCGCGATCGGACCCCTGCTCGACCACGACGCCCGCTCCAAGCCCCCGCTGCTGCCCACGCTGGAGACGTATCTGGCCCACACGGGCCGCAAGGCGGAGACCGCCCGCGAACTCCACCTCAACCGGCAGACCCTCTACAACCGCCTCGCCCGCATCGGTGAACTCCTGGGCACGGACCTGGACGACCCGCAGACGGTCCTGACCCTGAGCCTGGCCCTGCGGGCCCGCAGACACGTGCCGTAGGGCATACGTGCAAAGGCATACGTGCAAAGGCATACGTCCCGCCGGGCGGACTAGGAAAGCGGCCTGGGCCGGGTCAACTCGTCGTAGACGCTGAGCACCTGGGCCACCGTCTCGTCCTCGGTCGGCCAGGTGGCGGTCTGCCGGGCGCCCCGCTCCTTGAGGAGGTCCCGCCGGCCGGGATCGTCGAGGAGCCGTACGACGGCCTCTCCGAAGGCCTCCCCGTCGCCGTGCGGGACGAGTTCGGCCGCGTCGCCGACCAGTTCGGGGATGCCGGGGGCGTCCGCCGCGACGAGCGGCACGCGTGCGTGGAGGGCTTCCTGGGCGAGCACCGACCGGGCCTCCCAACTACTCGGCAGGAGCGCGAGGTCCGCGGCGGCGATCAGCTCACCGACGTCGTCGCGCCGCCCCAGCAGCCGTACGGGCAGTTCCTCGTCCTCGATGCGCCGTTGCAGCACGGGCCGCAGCGGCCCCTCCCCCGCGACCACGAGCAACGGCACGGGGTCGAGCCCGCGCCAGGCCCGCGCGGCGTCCAGCAGCGTCTCGTGCCCCCGAAACCGTTCGAGCGTGCCGACGGCCATGAGCAACGGGCGGTCCGTCGCACCGACTTCGGCCCGCGCCTTGGACAGCGACAGATGGGGGTCGTCGCCGACGGGGCGTGGCGCGGGAAGGGCCACGGCGGCGAGGCGCGCGTCCCGGGCGCCCCGGCTGCGCGCCCTGTCGACGAGGTCGGAGGTCGTCCCGAGCACGACCGACGCGGCCCTGGCGACCCGCCGCTCCAGCATCCGCAGCAGATGCCCGCGGGCGCCCTCGGCCTGCGCGCGCGAATGCCACGTCACCACGAACGGCACCTGCCGTCCACTGAGCGCGAGCGAGGCCCGGAACGCCGCGTGCAGCCCGTGCGCGTGCACCAGGTCGGCGTCCGCGCAGGCCATCCGCAGCGCGGTCACGGAGGCCGGGTCGCTGCTGCGGGGCACGGGAACGTGCACGGCGCCCGCACCGGTGAAGTCGTACGCCCGGTCAGCCTCGCCGGGGGCGCACACGGTGACCCGGACACCACGGGCGGCGAGCCCCGAGGCCAGGGACCGCACGTGCACAGAACTGCCCGCGCTGCCGCCGCCGAGCACTTGCACGGTGCGCAGCGGCGACTGGCCGTGCGGTGAGTGGCTGCTCACGTGGCCGGGGCTCCTGGTTCGGCGTCGGGTCACGTACTAGGTCAAGAATGCCAGGCCATAAGGAAGTTCCGGCACCAGGGATACGGCACTCCCGCACCACCATGGGCAACCCGGCCACACCAGGTCACCCACACGAGTGATCTCCCGTACGTTGTTGCCCCTCCCGTCCCACCGGCACCTCACCGACTCCTCACAGGGGCTCAAAGAAGCGCACCACCTGAACAAAAGCCTCACGGCGCCCGCTCAAATCGAGCCCCTCCGGCGTTTGAGGAGTGGTGGCCCGGGGGCCGGCCCTCGGAAAGGGGTCCGGGGCGGAACCCCGAATGGGGGCGGGGGTCCAGGGGGGCGCAGCCCTCTGACCGGGGTCGAAGGGGTGGAGCCCCTGGGGATGGGACGGGTAGGGGCGGCGGGGGCGAGAAAACGCCAGGCCGAACCGGCCACACGTCCGCGCCCGCCACCGCCACCGTCACTGCCACTGCCACTGCCACCGCCACTGCCTCAAAAAGGGCCCCTACCCGTCCCCCCGAGCCGCCGCCAGCAGCTCCTCCGCGTGGGCCCGCGCCGTCTCGGAGTCCTCCTGCCCCGCCAGCATCCGCGACAGCTCCCGGATCCGCTCCTCGCCCTCCAGCACCTTCACACCGGACCGCGTCACGGACCCGTCGTTGGTCTTCTCCACCAGCAACTGCCGGTCGGCGAACGCGGCCACCTGCGGCAGATGCGTCACGACCACGACCTGCGCGCTCTTCGCCAGCTTGGCGAGCCGCCGCCCGATCTCGACCGCGGCCTTGCCACCGACACCGGCGTCGACCTCGTCGAACAGGTACGTCGGCACGGGATCGGTCCCGGCGAAGACCACCTCCACCGCGAGCATCACCCGCGACAGCTCACCGCCGGAGGCCCCCTTCGCGATGGGCCGCGGCGGCGCCCCCGGGTGTGGGGCGAGCAGCAGCTCCACCTCGTCGGCACCGGAGGGCCCGTACGCGACCGCACGCCCACCGACCTCGACACCGTCCGGGTCGTCGGTCTGCCGGATCGCGAACGACACGCGCGCGTGCGGCATGGCCAGCGAGGCCAGCTCCGCGGTCACGGCCGCCGCGAACCGCTCCGCCGCCTCCGTCCGGGCATCCGTCAGAGCCTGCGCGAGCCCGCCCAGTTCCGTCCTGAGCCCGTCCCGCTCGGCGGTCAGCTCCCCGATCCGCTCGTCGTCACCGTCCAGCTCGGTCAGCCGCCCGGCGCTCTGCTCGGCCCACGCCAGCACGGAGGCCACGTCCTCCCCGTACTTCCGCGTCAGCGCGGTGAGCGCGGCCCGCCGCTCCTCGACCGCCGCGAGCCGCAGCGGATCCGCGTCCAGGTCGTCGGCGTACCCGGCGAGCTCTCCGGCCACGTCGCCCAGCAGGATCCCGATCTCCCCGATCCGGTCCGCGAGCGCGGCCAGCGCGGGATCGTGCGACCGTACGGCCTCCAGTGCCCGGTGTGCGCCCGCGACGAGCGTCGAGGCGTCCACGCCCTCGGGGTCCTCGGGATTGCCCGCGAGAGCGGCGTGCGCGGCCGTCGCGGCGGACGCCAGCGCCTCGGCGTGCCCCAGCCGCTCGGCCTCCTCGGCCAGCTCCACGTCCTCGCCGGCCCGCGGCTCGACGGCCGCGACCTCGTCGAGGCCGTAGCGCAGCATGTCGGCTTCCTGGGCCCGTTCCCGCGCGCGCGTGGTGATCTCGTCCAGTTCGGCGGAGATGGCGCGCAGCCGGCGGTATGCCTCCGCGTACTTGGCGAGCGGCACGGCCACCGCGTCCCCGGCGTAGCGGTCGAGCGCCTGCCGCTGCCGCGTCAGCTTGAGCAGCCCCTGCTGGTCGGTCTGACCGTGCACGGCCACCAGCTCGTCGGCCAGCTCCGCGAGCACGCCCACCGGCACGGAACGCCCGCCGAGGTGGGCCCGCGAGCGCCCCTCGGCGGAAACGGTACGGCTGATCAGCAACGCCCCGTCGTCGAGTTCGGCCCCTGCCTCCTCCGCGCGTACGGCCGCCGAGGCGTCCACGGGCACACTGACCCGCCCCTCCACGACCGCGCTCTTGGCCCCGATTCGCACGAGCGCCGGGTCCGCGCGCCCGCCGAGCAGCAGGCCGAGGCTGGTGACCACCATGGTCTTGCCCGCACCCGTCTCACCGGTGACGGCGGTGAACCCGGGTGACAGCTCGACGACAGCGTCGTCGATGACTCCAAGCGACCGTATCCGCATCTCCTCCAACACGGAGAAGACCATACGAGGTCGGGGCCGAGGAGTGCGAGGTGCCCTGTCACCCGGGGGAGTGGCAGCGCCCCGACCCGGGCACCCGGGCACCCCACGGTCGAACCGGCTAGTGCGGCGCCCCCCGCCACCCGGAAACGGGCAACGCGAACTTCGCCACCAGCCGATCGGTGAACGAGGCATGGTGCAACCGAGCGAGCCGCACCGGCACAGCCCCCCGCCGCACCTCCACCCGCGCCCCCGGCGGCAGCTCCACTGTCCGCCGCCCGTCGCACCACAACACACCAGGCGGAATGTGAGGCAGAACCTCCACAGCCAGAACAGAATCCGGCGACGTCACCAGCGGCTTCGCGAACAGCGCGTGCGCACTGATCGGCACCATCAGCAGCGCCTCGACCTCCGGCCACACCACGGGCCCTCCGGCGGAGAAGGCGTACGCCGTCGACCCGGTAGGCGTGGACAGCACGATCCCGTCGCAGCCGAACCCCGTCACCGGCCGCCCGTCGATCTCCAGCACGACCTCCAGGAGCTTCTCGGCCCCCGCCTTCTGCACGGCGGCCTCGTTCAGCGCCCAGTCGGTGTGCACGATCTCGCCGTTGCGGTGCACGACGACGTCGACGGTCATGCGCTCCTCGACCTCGTACGCCTTGGTCACCACCCGGTCGACGACCTTGTCCAGGTCGTCCCGTTCGGCCTCGGCGAGGAAGCCGACGCTCCCGAGGTTGACGCCGAGCATCGGCACCCCGGAGGCGCGGGCGAACTCCGCGCCGCGCAGCAGCGTGCCGTCGCCGCCGAGCACGATGAGCAGCTCACACCCTTCGAGGCACTGGGGCGTGGCCTCCTTGACCAGCTCCACCTCGTCCGGCAGCGGCAGGTCGCGCGCCTCGTACTCCAGGACGCGCACGCCGAGCCCGGAGCGCAGCAGCCCCTTGACCACGAGTTCGGCGCTGCGGATGGCCGCCGGCCGCCCGGTGTGGGCGAGCAGGAAAACAGTACGAGCTCGGTTCTGTGTCAACGCGGCCCCTCCGCCACTGCACGGTCAACGTCGGCCGGATCCAGCGCGGGTGCCCCGGCTCGCAGCCACAGAAAGTACTCGACATTGCCCGAGGGTCCGGGCAGCGGGCTGGCGGTCACACCGCGCACGCCGAGCCCCGACTCTCCCGCCTTCTCGCCCACTGAGCGCACCGCCTCGGCGCGCAGCTGCGGGCTGCGTACGACTCCACCACTCCCCAGCCGTTCCTTCCCCACCTCGAACTGCGGCTTGACCATCATCACCAGATCGGCGTCCGGCTTCGCGCACCGCACCAGGGCGGGCAGCACCAGGCCGAGCGGGATGAAGGACAGATCCCCCACGACAAGATCCACAGGCTCCCCATCGATCGCAGCGAGCGTCAACTCGCGTACGTTCGTACGGTCCTTGACGGTGACGCGTTCATCACTTTGGAGAGACCACGCAAGTTGTCCGTATCCGACGTCGACGGCGACGACGTGCGCGGCGCCCGCCCGCAGCAGGACATCGGTGAAGCCGCCGGTGGACGCGCCGGCGTCCAGGGCCCGCCGCCCCTTGACCTCCAGCCCCTGCGGGACGAACACCTCCAGGGCACCGGCGAGCTTGTGGCCGCCGCGTGAGACGTAGTCCGGATCGCTGTCGTCCTGCACGACCACGATCGCGGCGGCGGTCTCCACCTGGGTGGCGGACTTGGTGGCGACGGTCTTGCCGACGGTCACGCGCCCGGCGGCGATCAGCTGGCCGGCGTGCTCGCGCGAGCGCGCGAGCTTGCGACGCACGAGCTCGGCGTCCAGACGGCGGCGTGCCACTCCTGCCACGTTCGGTTCAGCTCCTGTGTTGGTACGAGGGTTGCTGGGACGAGGGTTGTTGCTGCGAGGGTTGCTGGTACGAGGGTGAGGGCGCCGGAGGCCCCGGGCGGGAGTCGAGCGCGGTCAGCGCCTCACGCAGTCCCCCGTGCACATCCTCGTACACCTCTACGTGTCCGTCGGTGGCGAGGTGGTCGGCGTCCCCCAGCCGGTCGAGGGCCGCGTCGACGTCGGCGTCGCCCGTGGGGGTGCGGGGCACGCCGAGCGGGGCCGGTGCGGCCGGGTCGTGCTCGGCCCCGCCCTCGGGCTCCGGCTCGGGCACGACGGGCTCCGTGGCCCCCTCCGGCGGGGCCTCGGCCTCTGGCACAGAGTCGCTCATGCCCCGACGCTACCGCGAAGCCCCTGGGTACCGTCGACGAAGCCCTGGGGTACCGTCGGTCGCGATGGCCACGATTGAGGAGTGCCGCAGCGCACTCGACAAACTCTCGGAGAACCTCGCGGGCGCCGACGGCGACGTCCGCGGCGCCGCCGCGCTCGACCGCTCGCTCAGCTGCCGCATCACCGACCTGGACGTCACCTTCGTCGGCCGCCTGACGGACGGCCGGATCAAGGTGGAGGACACGCTCCAGGGTCCGCCGCGGGAGAAAGCCGACATCCGCCTCACGATGACCGGCGACGACCTGGTCTCCATGGTCAACGGCGAGCTCAACTTCGCGAAGGCCTGGGGCTCCGGCCGAGTCAGGCTGGAAGCGGGCCTGCGCGACCTCCTGCGCCTCAGGAAGCTCCTGTAGCGGGCCGCCGTCCCAGCAGCCCTCGACGGCCACCGCCCGGGGCCAGGAGACCTGGCGGCCGCCCGGGCGGAGACCACGGCGACGGGCCCAGAGATCAGCGTGCCTCGGTGGCTGGTAACCAACCGGTCCAGGAGACCGCGGCGGCGGCCCCTGGAGTCCGGGGGCCTCGGCGGCGGCCGACCGAGGGTGCAGAAGACTTAGGCAGCGGCCACCCAGGACCAGCAGACCACACCAGCGATCACCCGAAGGCCGAGAGACGGTGGTGACGGCGGAGCCGGGGCCAGAAGACCTCGGTGGCGACCGGCCGAGGTCCAGCAGACCCCGGCAGCGGCCGACCGAAGGCCGGTCAGCCCACGGCAGCGACCGGCTCAGGACCAGGAAACCTGGTGACGGCCGGGCGGAGGCCAAGAGACTCCCGTGACGGCCGACCGAAGGCCAGGAAACCTCCGTGGCAACCCGCCACAGACCAGCAGACCCCGGCAACCCCGCCCCAGGGCCAGCAGACCCCGGCAACGGCCGACCGAAGGCCGTCAGCCCACGGCAGCGACCGGCTCAGGACCAGGAAACCTGGTGACGGCCGGGCGGAGGCCAAGAGACTCCCGTGACGGCCGACCGAAGGCCAGGA
>NZ_JBEYXP010000079.1:33972-42106 GCF_040704615.1 Streptomyces sp. NPDC046862
GAAACCTCCGTGGCAACCCGCCACAGACCAGCAGACCCCGGCAACCCCGCCCCAGGGCCAGCAGACCCCGGCAGCGACCGACCGAAGGCCGTCAGCCCACGGCAGCGACCGGCTCAGGACCAGGAGACCTGGTGACGTTCAGCCGAAGATCGGACGATCAGCAGACCACCGCGGCAGCCGGACAAAAATCAAGAGGCCTCCGTGGCCACCACCCGGCTGCGGGCCTTCCGGGCCGCCGGCACCACCAGTGGCGTCCCCGTCTCCGGGTCGTCCATGACCTGGCAGCGCAGCCCGAAGACCTCCTCGACCAGCTCGGCCGTGACGATCTCGGTCGGCGCCCCTTCGGCGATCACCTGGCCGCCACGCAGGGCGATGAGGTGGGTGGCGTACCGGGCGGCGTGGTTGAGGTCGTGCAGCACCGCCACCAGCGTCCGCCCCTGCTCCTCGTGGAGCTCGGCGCACAGGTCGAGCACGTCGATCTGGTGCTGGATGTCGAGGTAGGTCGTCGGCTCGTCGAGGAGCAGCAGCGGTGTCTGCTGGGCGAGCGCCATGGCGATCCACACGCGCTGCCGCTGACCGCCGGAGAGCTCGTCGACGTACCGCTCCGCGAGCTCGGCGACCCCGGTCGACGCCATCGACTCCCGTACGACCCGCTCGTCCTCGGCCGACCACTGCCGCAGCAGCCCCTGGTGCGGGTACCGCCCGCGTCCCACCAGGTCCCCGACCGTGATCCCGTCGGGGGCGATGGACGACTGCGGCAGCAGCCCCAGCGTCCGGGCGACCTTCTTCGCGGGCATCGACTGGATGACGCTCCCGTCCAGCAGCACCCGGCCCTGCGACGGCTTCAGCATCCGCGAAAGGGCACGCAGCAGCGTCGACTTGCCGCAGGCGTTGGGTCCGACGATCACGGTGAACGAGTTGTCGGGGATCTCCACCGACAGCTGCTCGGCGATGACCCGCTGGTCATAGGCGAGGGTGACGTTCTCGGCGGACAGGCGGTTCACTGTGCTCCTCGTGGTGCTCTTGTCGATGTTCTCGTTCGCCGACGCGCTCGAGTGCGGCCTGTTCATATCCGCCCGGCCTTCCGCTCGGTGACCAGCAGCCACAGAAGATAGACACCGCCGAGGACCCCGGTCACCACGCCCACGGGCAGCTGGTCGGCCCCGAAGGCCCGCTGCGAGGCGAGGTCCGCGGCGATCAGCAGGGTCGCGCCCATGCACATGGACGCCACGAGGTTCGGCCCCGGAGAGCGGGTCAGCCGCCGGGCGAGCTGCGGTGCGGTCAGTGCGACGAAGCCGACCGGCCCCGCGGCGGCGGTCGCCCCGGCGGTGAGCAGCACGGCCGACACCATCAGCACCAGCCGTACGCGCTCGACACGCACGCCGAGGGCGTACGACACGTCGTCGCCCATCTCCGTCATCCGCAGCCCGCGCGCGTTCGCCAGCACCAGCGGTACGAGGACGACGCACATCCACAGCAGCGGCCAGACCTGGGACCAGTCACGGCCGTTGAGGGAGCCGGTCATCCACACCACCGCGCGGGCCGCGTCGACGAGGTCGGCCTTGGTGATCAGATAGCCGTTGACCGCGGTGACGATCGCCGACACGCCGATGCCGACCAGCACCAGCCGGTACCCGTGCACGCCCCGCTTCCAGGCCAGCAGATAGATCGCCAGCCCTGTCGCGAGCCCGCCGACGAGCGCCCCGGCGGTGACCTGGCCCGCGGAGCCCGAGAACAGCACGATGACGACGAGCGCGCCGGCGGTCGAGCCCTGCGCGAGACCGAGCACGTCCGGACTGCCCAGCGGATTGCGGGAGATGGACTGGAACAGCGCACCGCCGAGCCCGAGCGCGGCACCGACCAGCAGCCCGACCAGGACACGCGGCAGCCGCAGTTCGTTGACGATGAACTCCTGCCCCTGGTTTCCGTCGCCCACCAGCGCCTTGAGGACGTCGGCGGCCGGGATCGGGAAGTCGCCCGTGCCGACCAGGACGACGCTCGCGGTGAGCGCGGCCAGCAGCAACGCGCCCACGACGATGAACGCCCGCACGTCGACCCGCACCGAGAGTCCGCCCGGAGTGCGGACGGCACGGGTACCGAGGACGCGCCCGCGAGCGCCCGGCTCCGACACGCCGGGCCTGCGTATGCCGGGCTTGCGCAGGGCGGCCCTGCGCGGGGCGGTTTTGCTCATGACCTTCACAGCTGTGCCGTCCTCCGCCGCCGTACGAGAAAGATGAAGACCGGGCCGCCGAGCACCGCGGTGACGATGCCGACCTGGAGCTCCGCCGGCCGCGCCACCATCCGTCCGAGGACGTCGGCGCCCAGCAGCAGCACGGGCGACAGGATCGTGGCGTACGGCAGGATCCAGCGCAGGTCGGGCCCGGTGAAGGACCGTACGACGTGCGGGACCATCAGCCCCACGAACACGATCGGCCCGCAGGCGGCGGTCGCGGCCCCGCACAGCACGGTGGCGGCGGCCATCGACAGCGCGCGGGTACGGCCCAGGTTGGCTCCGAGCGCGCGGGCGGTGTCGTCGCCCATGGCCACCGCGTTCAGCGGCCGGGCCAGGAACAGCGCGAGGACCAGACCGACCCCGATGAACGGCAGGACCTGTGTGATGGTCGAGTCGGTCGCCGAGGCCAGCGAACCGACGGTCCAGAAGCGCATCTTGCCGAGCGCCGCCTCATCCATGATCATCACGGCCTGGAGATAGCCGTAGAGCGCCGCCGTGATCGCGGTACCGGCGAGCGCGAGCCGCACCGGTGTCGCCCCGCGGCTGCCGCCGAGGAACCAGACCAGCGCCCCGACACCGGCCGCGCCGAGGAACGCGAACCACACATACCCGCTCAGCGAGGTGACGCCGAAGAAAGTCATGGCGGTGACGACCGCGGCGGACGCGCCCGCGTTGATGCCGAGCAGGCCGGGATCGGCCAGCGGATTGCGGGTCAGCGCCTGGAGCAGGGCCCCGGACAGACCGAGCGCGGCCCCGGCCAGCAGACCGAGGACGGTACGGGACAGCCGCTCTCCGACCACGACGTCGCCGTACGTCCCCGAGTCGTCGAACAGGCCGTGCCAGACCTGCTCCAGCGAGAGCTCTTTCGCACCGATCGCGATGCTGGCCAGAGCGACGAGGACCAGGATTCCCAGGGAGACGAGGAGTCCCACGGTCCGTGTCGCCCGATGTTTGGGGGGCGCCGCGGCGGTCACCGCGCGCTGCTCGGGAGGACTGTCGACGAACACCTGGTTAGGTTAGCCTACCCTCCCATAGGGTCTCGATCCCGTACCACGCCGAACCCCACAGCCATCGCCGCGCGGCAGGCCGACCTGAGCCCGCCTGCCCGCCGTAGGCACCCCGCACGCCCCACCGAGCAACTCGCGGCGGCGAACGAGCCGTCGAAGCCGGTCACCGCCTGACGCGGCTTCAGGCGCTCCTGCACGAGGCGGCCGAGAGAACGCTGGCGCCTGCCCTCACAACCCCAGCCGCGCCAGCGCCTTCCCTCCGTCCAGCCCGCACGACCCCTCCCCGGCCGCCGTCCACGCCGCCGCGCACAGCGCACGCAGCCCGTCGAGCGCCTCGCCGTCGCCCTCCAGCTCCAGCCGGTCGGCCCCGGCCGTCGCCGTCCAGCCACCGCAGCGGAACCCGCCCCCCGCCCCGACGACCTCGGGCTGCCCGGTGAGCAACCCCCGCAGATCCGCGTCCACATACGTCGGCCGGTGCCGCGGCGGAGCGGCCAGCAACTGCGCGCCGTCGGTGACCCCGGTCAGCACGAGCAGCGAGTCGACCTCGCCGTTGAAGGCCCCCTCGATGTCCGTGTCCAGCCGGTCCCCGATCACGAGCGGCCGCTCGGCGCCCGTACGCAGGATCGTCTCCCGGTGCATCGGAGGCAGCGGCTTGCCCGCCACCTGCGGTTCGGCGCCCGTGGCGATCCTCACGACCTCCACCGCCGCACCGTTCCCCGGCGCGATGCCGCGCGCACTCGGGATCGTGAGGTCGGTGTTGGACGCGAACCACGGCACCCCGCGCGCGATGGCGTAGCAGGCCTCGGCGAACCGGCCCCACGGCAGCTCGGGCCCGCCGTACCCCTGCACCACGGCCACCGGATCATCGTCGGCGGACTCCACGGGCTCCAGCCCCCGCTCCCGCAGCGCCACCCGCAGCCCCTCCCCGCCGATCACCAGCACGCGCGCCCCGGAGGGCACCTGCTCGCTGATGAGCCGGGCCACGGCCTGCGCCGAGGTGATGACGTCACCGGCCTCGGCCGGTATCCCCAGCTCCGTGAGATGCGAGGCCACCGTGTCGGGCGTCCGCAGCGCGTTGTTCGTGACGTACGCGAGGTGCATCCCACCCGCACGGGCCGTCCCGAGCGACTCGACGGCGTACGCGATCGCGCTCCCGCCCGCGTACACCACGCCGTCCAGATCGAGCAGCGCCGTGTCGTACGCCTCGCTCAGGGGTCGCCCACTCCCCTCGGGCAGCGTCCTGACGGTCTGGCTCATTGCACATCGCTCCTCGGTGGACCGGCTCGGCGATCTCTCGGTCTCTCGACCTCTCGATCTCTCCGTCCGATCATCGCGCATCCCACTGACACACATACGATGCCTCAATGAACCATGCAGGTCCCGCGAAGGAGACCCCGGCGCGCAGCGGCCTCGAACTGTCCCCGTTCCGGGGCCTCCGCTACGCCCCCGACCGGGTCGGCAGCCTGGCCGCGGTGACGTCCCCGCCGTACGACGTGGTCGTCCGCCCCGACGGTCTGCTCCACCTGGAGTCCGCCGACCCGCACAACATCGTCCGCCTGATCCTCCCCCAGGCCACCACGCCCACGGCCCGCAACGACCAGGCGGCGGCCACACTGTGCCACTGGCTCTCCGAGGGAGTCCTGGTCGCGGACGAGCAGCCCGGCCTGTACGTGTACGAGCAACGCGACGGCGACGGCATGCTGCAACGCGGCGTCATAGGCGCCCTCCGCCTGTCGGAGCCACCGGACGGCGTGGTCCTGCCCCACGAGGACGTCATGCCCCACGTGGTAGACGACCGCGCGGCCCTGATGCGCGCCACCCGCGCCAACCTCGAACCCCTGCTCCTGACGTACCGCGGCAACGGCTCGGCCACCGGCACACGAGCCGTCATCGAGCGCACCGCCGAACGCCCACCGCTCCTCTCCACCACCACGGAGGACGGCTTCAGCCACTGCCTGTGGGCCGTCACGGACCCGGCCGACCTCACCGAGATCCGGTCGGACCTCGCCCACCACCAGGCCCTCATCGCCGACGGCCACCACCGCTGGGCCACCTACCTGCGCCTGCGTGCGGAGCACCCTTCCCCCAGCCCGTGGGACCACGGCCTGGTCCTCCTGGTCGACACGGCCCGCTACCCGCTCCGCGTCCGGGCGATCCACCGCCTCCTGCACCAACTCCCCCTGCCGGAAGCGCTGTCCGCCGTGGCGGACCACTTCCGCGTACGCCGCCTCGACGTCCCCCTCCCCGAGGCCCTCGCGGCCCTGGCCGACGCGGCCCGCGGGGGCAACGCCTTCCTCCTCGCCGGCGACGGCGCCTTCCACCTCCTGGACCGCCCGGACCCGGCCCTGCTGGACCGTACGGTCCCCGCCGGCCATCCGGCGGCCTGGCGCACCCTGGACGCGACGGTGCTGCACGCCACGCTCCTCGACCACGTGTGGCACATCCCGGAGGACTCCCCCGCGCACATCGCGTACGTCCACGACGCGGCGGCCACCGTCGCCAAGGCGGAGCAGGACGGCGGCACGGCGGTCCTGATGCACCCCGTCCGCGAGGAGGTGGTCCGCGACCTCGCCCGCCAGGGCGTCACCATGCCCCGCAAGTCCACGTCATTCGGCCCCAAGCCGGCGTCGGGGCTGGTGCTGAGAGCGCTGGAGATCTGAGGAAGTCCGAGGAGACCTGAGGGGACCTGCGGAGATCCGAAACGCGAAAGGGCGGGACCCGTTCGTCACGGGTCCCGCCCTTCAGCCTTCAGCCACTCACATCAGCTCTTGTCGTCCTCCGAGGCTCCCTCGGCGGGAGCGCCCTCGGGCTCACGGTCGAACTTGTCGTCGTCCGCGCCCACGCCCCGGTTCTCGCCCTCGCCCCGGTTCTCGCCCTCGCCCTGGTTCTCGTTCTCGTCGAGGGCGTCGACGAACTCGACGCCGTCCATCTCCGCGAGCCGGTCGGAGGCGTCCGTACTGCCGTCCTTGTCGGCCTCAACGGCCTTGGCGAACCACTCGCGCGCCTCGCCTTCACGTCCGGCCGCGAGCAAGGCGTCGGCGTACGCGTACCGCAGCCGCGCGGTCCACGGCTGGACGGAGTTGGAGGCCAGCTCGGGGCTCTGCAGCGTCACGATGGCCGCGTCGAGCTGCTCCATGTCCCGCCGGGCGCCGGCGGCCACGAGCCGCATCTCGACCTGCCCTGCCTTGTCCAGCTTGTGCACCTCGGGCGCCCCGGCCATGTCCAGCGCCTTCTCGGGACGCCCGAGACCGCGCTCGCAGTCGGCCATGACCGGCCACAGGTCGATGTTCCCGGTCATGCGCCGCGCCGCCCGGAACTCGCCGAGAGCCTCGCTGTACTTCTGGTTCGCGTACGCGGCGAAGCCGGCCGCTTCCCGTACGGCGGCGACGCGCGAGGCGAGCCGCAGGGCCACCTTGGAGTAGCCGTACGCGCCCTCGGGGTCCTCGTCGATGAGCTTGGCCACCATCACCAGGTTCTTGGCGACGTCGTCGGCAAGCGTCTTGGGCAGGCTCTGGAGTTCCTGCCGCACGTCCTTGTCGATCTCCTCGCCGGTGACGTCCTCGGGGATCGGCAGCCGCTTGATCGGCTCGCGGTCCCGCTCCCTCTCCCGCTCCTCACGGAAGCGCCCGCCACCACGCCGGTCGTCGCTCCGTCCGCGGAAGCCACCGGGCCGCGCCGGCCGACCACCCCGGTCACGGTCGTCCCGGCGGGGCCCACGACCACGGTCATCACGCCCGCGGTCATCACGTCCCCGATCGTCCCGGCCGCGGAACCCGCCGCGCTCCCGATCGTCCCGGCCGCGGAACCCGCCGCGCTCACCACGGCTGTCGTCCCGCCGGAAGCCACCACGGTCCGGACGCTCCCGCCGCTGCCCGCGCTCGTCCCGCTCATCACGCCGGAACCCGGACCGCTCACCGTCACGACGGTCGTCACGCCGGTCGTCTCGTCGCTCGTCCCGACGGTCATCGCGCCGATCGAACCTGCGATCGTCCCTGCGGTCGTCGCGCCGGTCATCCCGACGGTCATCGCGCCGATCGTCACGCGGGCGGAATCCACCGCGCTCACCACGGCTGTCATCGCGGCGGAACCCGCCACGCTCGCCGCGCTCACTTCGCTCGCCACGCTCGTCACGCCGGAAGCCACGGTCACGATCACGGTCGTCACGGCGGAAGCCGCCCCGGTCACCCCGCTCACCGTCACGACGGTCGTCACGCCGGTCATCGCGACGATCGTCACGGCGACCTCCGTGGCCACCGCTGTAGCCGCCACCATAGCCACCGCGGCCTTCGTCGCGCCGAAAGCCTCCACGCTCGGACCGCTCGGACCGCTCGCCACGGTCACCCCGATCATCGCGGCGGAACCCGGGACGCGATCCTCGGTCTCCCTCTCGACGGTCATCGCGCCGGCCGTAACCACCACGGTTGTCGTCCCGACGGAAGCCACCACGGTCGCCACGGTCATCACCCCGACGGTCACCGCGATCGTCACCCCGACGGTCATCGCGCCGGTCATCCCGACGGAACCCGCCGCGCTCACCACGGTCATAACCACCACGGCCACCACGGTCGTTGTCACCGCGAGGGCCGCCCCGGTACCCGCCACGCTCACCGCGGTCACCGCTGTCCCGGCGGCGCTGATCGCGCTCCGGTCGCTCGTCGGGAGAGTTGGTGGACATCGGTGACTCCTGTCTTCGGTACCGCAGTCATTCTCGCGCAGCCGGGTACCCGGCGCGCACTGGCAAAACAAAAGGACCCCTGGTCCCAGCTGAACGCTGGTGACCAGGGGTCCTGTCAAAGATTGTTCGGCGGTGTCCTACTCTCCCACAGGGTCCCCCCTGCAGTACCATCGGCGCTGTAAGGCTTAGCTTCCGGGTTCGGAATGTAACCGGGCGTTT
>NZ_JBEYXP010000080.1:0-40538 GCF_040704615.1 Streptomyces sp. NPDC046862
CGCCGCCCCTACCCGTCCCATCCTGTCCCTGGGGGCTCCGCCCCCAGACCCCCCTGGGTGAGGGGGGGGCTGGGGTGGGTGGGCTGGTGCGGGTTGGGTGTGGCTGGTCGCGCAGTTCCCCGCGCCCCTAAAAGCCGTGCAGTTCCCCGCGCCCCTGACAACCGTGCAGTTCTCCGCGCCCCTGAAACCGTGCAGCTCCCCGCGTCACCCCCGGTGTCAGCCCGCCACCGCCACCGACGGCTCGCCCGACATCACGCCGTCCGCCTCCATCTGCTCGGCGATCTTCATCGCCTCCTCGATGAGGGTCTCGACGATCTTCGACTCGGGGACCGTCTTGATGACCTCGCCCTTGACGAAGATCTGGCCCTTGCCGTTGCCGGAGGCGACGCCGAGGTCGGCCTCGCGGGCCTCGCCGGGGCCGTTGACGACGCAGCCCATGACGGCGACCCGGAGGGGGACCTCCATGCCGGTCAGACCCGCCGTGACCTCCTCGGCCAGCTTGTAGACGTCGACCTGGGCGCGACCGCAGGACGGGCAGGAGACGATCTCCAGGCCCCTCTGCTTGAGGTTCAGGGATTCGAGGATCTGATTGCCGACCTTGACCTCCTCCACCGGCGGGGCCGACAGGGAGACGCGGATCGTGTCGCCGATGCCCTCGCTCAGCAGCGCGCCGAAGGCGACCGCGGACTTGATCGTGCCCTGGAAGGCCGGGCCCGCCTCCGTCACACCGAGGTGGAGCGGGTAGTCGCACTGGGCGGCGAGCTGGCGGTAGGCGTTGACCATGACCACCGGGTCGTTGTGCTTGACCGAGATCTTGATGTCCCGGAAGTCGTGCTCCTCGAAGAGGGACGCCTCCCACAGGGCCGACTCGACCAGGGCCTCGGGGGTCGCCTTGCCGTACTTCTGCAGCAGGCGCCTGTCCAGCGAGCCGGCGTTGACACCGATACGGATCGGGGTGCCGTGGTCCTTGGCGGCCCGCGCGATCTCCCTCACCTTGTCGTCGAACTGCTTGATGTTGCCGGGGTTGACCCGGACCGCCGCGCAGCCCGCCTCGATCGCGGCGAAGACGTACTTCGGCTGGAAGTGGATGTCGGCGATGACCGGGATCCCCGACTTGCGGGCGATGACCGGCAGCGCGTCCGCGTCGTCCTGCGTGGGGCAGGCCACGCGCACGATCTGGCAGCCGGACGCCGTCAGCTCCGCGATCTGCTGCAGCGTGGCGCCGATGTCCGACGTACGCGTCGTGGTCATCGACTGCACCGACACCGGCGCGTCCCCGCCGACCGCCACGGACCCGACCATGATCTGCCGGCTCTTCCGGCGCTCGGCGAGCTTGGTCGGAACGGACGGCATGCCGAGAGAAATCGCAGTCATCTGCTGTGCAACCCCAAGTTGTGGATCAGGATCCGGTCCCGGAACAGCGGGCTCCAGGGTCCGAGATTACGGCACGGGCCTGAACGGAAGCACACGACGTCTCAGCGGTCCTCCCGATGGCGTCCAGCGGGGCACGCCGAGCGGGCGCCCTTCCCCAGGAGCACAGGATTCCGGGGAAGGGCGCCATACCGGGTCACCGCTCGGAGGAACGCTCAGCAGACAGCCGCACCGTCGAGGCTCGTGTGGATCACCAGCTGTGGGGCGGCTTCGTAGCCGACGACGGGCGTGCCCACCCCCTCCTCGTTGAGGAGCTTCACGATGTCGGCCCACACGTCGTCCGCCAGCCAGATGCGTTGCCGCAAACGAACTTTGTAAAACTCTCCGTACCGGCTCGGAAGATCAGGCCATCGGATTCCGGTGCGCAGGCGGTGCAACATTCCTGCCAGAGCTGCCCGCAGGTTCAGGGGCGACCGAAAGTGGTGGGCCGAATACCTGGAGCGGAGCAATTCTTCGATGCGAGCCCACTGACTGTCCGTGGGATCGGGAGGAACCGGCACCCCTGTGCGTTCATGCCACTGGATCGTCGTGCACTTCGTCCCCTCCCGGTAGCGAAACGCCGGGTCCACGATGTCCACGCGCACCTTGATCGACTCGATCAGGCCACGCAGCTCGGAGACCGACAGCGCTCGAATGTCCGGAGCGGGTGCCCCCAGAACAGCGGTCAGCCGGGCATCCCTGCCACCCGTATTCTCGAGTTCGCTCAGCCAGTCCCGCGCATGCGCCAGGACCCGGTTGAAAACACCCTGCTCTGTTTCGAGTTGCCGCATTGCAGCAGCGGTGACACGGTCGGGCTGGGCCTGGCATCGCAATGCGGCGAGTTCCTCCGCGCATTGTGCAGCGAGTCGCTCCAGCGACTTCACCCGCTCAAGGTGCCGGAGCAGGTGCGTCTGCCCTTCGGGGGAGGACGGCAGCATCGGCCTGCTGTGCGGCGGGATCGAGGCCAGCAGATCGTTGACGTGCCTCGCCACCCGCCCCTCCACGTGATCGGCGGGCAGGAAGACACAACCGCAGGGGGCAGCTGTGTCCCAGCCCGAACAGCGATACGTCCGTACCCCGTCCTTGCTGCGGAAGCATCCGACGTAGGGACGCCCGCACTCCCCACGGATGCGCCCCGTGAGCGGGTACTCCCCGATGGGGTTCCTGCGCTGCCGGGTCAATACAGCCAACGCTGCCTGACAGGCACGGATCCGGTCTGCCGGGAGAATCGGAGGCAGCGGGATCACCACTGTCTCGCCATGCACGGGGCGTCCGTCGCTGCCGAGCCTGGTGCAATGGCCGCCCCATTGCTGATCAGGGCGGCGAAAGACCGCTTCTCCGAAGAATGCCGCGCTCCGCAAGCGTCGGTGGAGGTTCACGCGTGTCCAGCGCTTGCCGTTCCGAGTGAGAATTCCGCGGCCGTTCAGTTCCTCCGCGAGATCCGTGAGCGTGCGCCCGCCCTCGATCACGAGGTCGGCCAGAAGCCTCACCACATCGGCTTCGGCCGGGTCCACTTCAAGAGTCGAGCCGAAGGCACCTTTCCCGCTGATCCTGTAGCCGTAGGGGGGCGGTCCACCCGGCCATCCGCCGTCGACCGCCTTGAGCTGCCGGCCCACCTGTGTGCGGGCGACGATTCTCCGATAGTCGGCCTCCACGCTCTGGGCGAGCCTGTCGACCGTGAGCCACCTTTCGACGCCGGGCTCGCCCAAGGGCTCGGCGCAGTATTCGACCCGCGCCCCGGCGTCCTCGATCTGCCAGATGCAACGCCAGATGGCGGCCTCCGTCCGCCCCAGACGGTCGAGGCGCTGCACCAGGACGAGATGCACCCGCCCCGTGGAAATGTCGCCGAGGAGAGCGTTCAGTCCAGGGCGTGAGTGCGTCGAGCCTGATTCACCGACGTCCTCACGAGACTCCACGAGATTCCACGACGACCGCGTTCCCACGAAGGTGTGGATGGCTTGCGCCTGGGCCGGAATTCCGTACCTACCCCTCTGTTCCGTGGTGGAGACCCTCATATATGCGGCGACATCAATGCTCTTCCCATCCCCGGCCTTGTCATCTGCGCATGACGCAGTACCTTGCTGCAGGTCAGTCCCTTTCAGACTGGCCAGACCCCAGGGTGTTCGCGCACCGCTGGGGTCACCCATGAACAGCAAGAACGTACGAAGTCCGCGTCTGTGCCGTACGAAAAAGTCGCGTCCTTCACTCGTGTGAGCTACGCGAGTGAAGGACGCGACCTATGACCCTCAAGACAGAAAGTGACCGTTTGCTAGCTGATCTTGACGGGATTAACGACATCCGCAATCAGGACCAAGATCGTGAAGCAGATAAACACGCCGGCCACCACATAAGCCACCGGCATCAGCTTCGCCACGTCGAACGGCCCCGGATCCGGCCGCCGCAGCACCTTCGCCAGGTTCCGGCGCAGCGCCTCCCACAGGGCCCCCGCGATGTGGCCGCCGTCGAGCGGGAGCAGCGGGAGCATGTTGAAGAGGAAGAGGGAGAGGTTGAAGCCTGCCACCAGCATCAGGAACGTCGCGAGGCGTTGTGTGGCCGGGATGTCCATCGTGGCGATCTCGCCGCCGACCCGGGCCGCGCCGACCACGCCCATGGGTGAGTCGGCCTCGCGGGGGCCGTCGCCGAAGGCCGCGTCCCACAGGGCGGGGACCTTGCCGGGGAGCGAGATCAGGGATTCGACGCCGTTCTCCATCATGTCGCCCATGCGGTTCACGGACTGCGAGAAGGACTGCGGGACGATGCCGGAGGCGGGTGTGAAGCCGAGGAAGCCGGCGTACACGTACTGGCCCTGGACGTAGCCGCCGTCACCGTCGGTCTTGCTGACCTGGTTCCTTATGAGGGTGGCGGTGAGGTCCTGCTGCTTGCCGTCGCGCTCGACGGTGAGGGTGATCTGCTTGCCGGGGTTGGCGCGGATGTCCTCCTGGAGGGTGGACCAGTCCTTCACGGGTACGCCGTTGAAGCCGACGATCTTGTCCTTGGGCTTGAGACCGGCCGCCTTGGCGGGGGCCGCCTTGTCGCCCTTCTCGCACGTCGAGCGGTTCGAGCTGGCCTGGATGACGCAGTCGGAGACCTTGCCGACCGTGGTGGTCTGCATGTTGGTGCCGAACGTCATCATCACGCCGACGAAGATCACGACGGCGAGGATCAGGTTCGCGAACGGGCCCGCGAACATCACGATGACGCGCTTCCAGGGCTTGCGTGTGTAGAAGAGGCGGTGCTCGTCGCCCGGCTTGAGCTCCTCGAAGGCGGCCGCGCGGGCGTCCTCGATCATCCCTCGGAACGGCGACGTCGAGCGTGCCTCGATACGGCCGTCCTTGCCCGGCGGGAACATGCCGATCATCCGGATGTAGCCGCCGAGCGGGATCGCCTTGATGCCGTACTCCGTCTCGCCCCGGTGGCGCGAGAAGATGGTCGGGCCGAAGCCCACCATGTACTGGGGCACGCGGATCTTGAAGAGCTTGGCGAACGACAGGTGGCCCAGCTCGTGCCACGCGATCGAGATCCCCAGGCCGATCACGAAGACGGCAATGCCGAGGATCGTCATCAAGGTGGTCATGCACGCGCCTCCGCGGTCGTCCGCTCGGTCGAGGTGGTCGGAGTGTTCTTGGTCAGTTCCCGGGCGCGGGCGCGGGCCCAGGTCTCGGCTTCGAGGACGTCCGGCACGGTCAGGGAAGTTCCCGTTCCCGGTGTGCCGTGTTCCTCGACGACCCGGGTGACCGTCTCCATGATCGCGTTGAAGGGCAGGGTGCCCTTCAGGAACGCGTCGACGCACTCCTCGTTGGCGGCATTGAATACCGCCGGGGCCGTGCCCGCGAGCTGTCCGACGTGACGGGCGAGACCGACCGAGGGGAACGCCTCGTTGTCCAGGGGGAAGAACTCCCAGGTGGACGCCTTGCTCCAGTCGAAGGCGGGGGCGGCGTCGGGGACGCGCTCCGGCCAGCCGAGGCCGATGGCGATCGGCCCGCGCATGTCGGGGGGCGTCGCCTGGGCCAGTGTCGATCCGTCCGTGAACTCAACCATCGAGTGGACATACGACTGCGGGTGCACGACCACCTCAATCCGTTCGAAGGGAATGTCGTAGAGGAGGTGCGCCTCGATGACTTCCAGGCCCTTGTTGACGAGGGTCGCGGAGTTGACGGTGATGACCGGTCCCATGGCCCAGGTGGGGTGCGCCAGGGCGTCGGCGGGGGTGACGTCGGCCAGCTCGGCCTTCGTACGACCCCGGAACGGGCCCCCGGAGGCGGTGACGACCAGCTTGCGCACGTCGGCCCGGGTGCCGGAGGCGAGGGCCTGGAACAGGGCGGCGTGCTCGGAGTCGACGGGGATGATCTGGCCCGGCTTGGCCAGCGCCTTGACCAGCGGGCCGCCGACGATGAGCGACTCCTTGTTGGCGAGCGCGAGGGTGCGGCCCGCTTCGAGGGCGGCCAGGGTGGGCGCGAGGCCGATGGAGCCGGTGATGCCGTTGAGCACGGTGTGGCACGGGGAGGCGGCCAGCTGGGTGGCGGCGTCGGGGCCGGCGAGGATCTCGGGGAGCGGCTCGGTGCCGTACTGGCCTGTCAGGGCCTCCTTCAGCGCGGGGACGGCGTCCTCGCGGGCGACGGCGACCGCCCGTACCCGCAGCCGGTAGGCCTGCTCGGCGAGCAGTCCCACCCTCCCTCCGGCGGCGGAGAGCCCGGTGACGCGGAACCTGTCCGGGTTGCGCAGGACGAGGTCGATGGCCTGGGTGCCGATCGAACCGGTCGATCCGAGGACGACGACGTCCCGGATCCCGGTGACGGGATCGAAGACGAGATGCGGATCGGCGAGAGGGGCAGGACTGTCGGTCATTCCTCCATTGTGGCCGCACACGGTGACCGGCAGGACGGCGCGTCGGGGCGCGGACCGCCTTACGGCCATGTGTCACACGACGGGGTCATATCTCCGTTTGTGAAGCGCACGTGAAGGTGAGGGTGATATGACTTCTCCCCTGATCGGGGGACCACCGGTCAGTGGGACGACATCCTGGGGGGATTCGCCATGCGCAGAGGGATACGCGCCGCCCTGCCCGCGCTCGCCGGAGCGGTGGCTCTGACAAGTACGCTGCTCAGCTCGCCGGCCGAGGCGGCCGGGCGGGTGTACATCTACCACGTGTACTACGACAGCCCGGGCTCGGACACGGGCTCGAACTCCAGCCTCAACGGCGAGTGGATCCGGATCAAGAACACCACGTCGGCGACGGTCTCCCTGAAGGGCTGGAAGATCAAGGACAGGACCGGCTACACGTACACCTTCGGCGATGTGAAGGTCGGCGCCGGCAACAGCAAGAAGGTGCACACCGGCAAGGGCACCAACGACGCGTACCACAAGTACTGGGGCCGGGGGTCGTACGTGTGGAACAACACCGGGGACACGGCCACGCTCTACAAGGCGAGCGGGACCAAGGCGGACGACTGCTCCTGGTCCTCGCTCGGCAGCGGCTACACGTACTGCTGACCGGCCCTGTTCTCGCTCCTCACCTCTTCCGGCGGCGCTTCGCCCTGGACTGACGTGTCCTGGCCCTCGCCGGGCGGGCGGGGCCCTGTGGTGCCGGGCCCCCGTCCGGGGAGCCGTCGGGGGTCGCGTCCGCCGGGGTGAAGTCGCCCTCGACGACTCCCTCCGCCGTGTCCATGGTCGGTGCGGTGAAGTGGAGGGAGTCCTGGGAGCCCGGGGTGAGGCCCTCGGAGGTGGGGTCGAGGTTGAAGACGTAGCCGACGGACTCCTCCTTGATGGCGTCGGTCATGGCGACGAACATGTCGAAGCCCTCGCGCTCGTACTCGATGATCGGTTCGCGGCCGAGGGTCCAGCGCAGGCCGATGCCGTCGCGGAGGTAGTCCATCTCGTAGAGGTGCTCGCGCCACTTGCGGTCGAGGACGGAGAGCATCACCCGGCGCTCCAGCACCCGCACCACGTCCTCGCCGAGTTCCGTCTCGCGCTCCTCGTAGCGGGTGTGCATGTCCTCGGTGAAGGCGTCCACGATGTACTCGGCGGTGAGGTTCGCGCGGCCGCCGGCCTCCTCGTCGAGCTCCTCCAGGGCGACCCGTACGGGGTAGAGCTGTTCGACCGCGGACCACAGCCGGTCCAGGTCCCACTCCTCGGCGAAGCCCTCCTCGGTCTCCGACTCGACGTACGCCCGGATGGTGGCGTCCATGAAGTGCAGGAGCTGTTCGCGCAGGTCCTGGCCTTCGAGGACGCGGCGGCGCTCGGCGTAGATGAGCTGGCGCTGCCGGTTGAGGACCTCGTCGAACTTCAGGACGTCCTTGCGGGACTCGAAGTGCTGCCGCTCCAGCTGGGCCTGGGCGGAGGCGACGGCGCGGGTGACCACCTTGTTCTCGATGGGGACGTCGTCGGGGAGGTTGGCCGCGGCCATCACCCGGTCCACCATCTGGGCCTGGAAGAGCCGCATGAGGTTGTCCTGGAGCGAGAGGTAGAAGCGGGACTCGCCGGGGTCGCCCTGTCGGCCGGAGCGGCCGCGGAGCTGGTTGTCGATGCGGCGGGCGTCGTGGCGCTCGGTGCCGAGGACGTAGAGGCCGCCCAGTTCGGTGACCGCCTGGCGCTCGGCCGTGACCTGGGACGCCACGCGGTCGAGGGCGGCCTGGCGCTGTTCGTCGTCCGCCTCCTCGGGGAGGTCGGCGAGGGCGAGGGCCTCGGGGTTGCCGCCGAGCAT
This sequence comes from Streptomyces sp. NPDC046862, assembly GCF_040704615.1. Classification (NCBI taxonomy): domain Bacteria; kingdom Bacillati; phylum Actinomycetota; class Actinomycetes; order Kitasatosporales; family Streptomycetaceae; genus Streptomyces; species Streptomyces sp. NPDC046862. Next base: position 8,111 of record NZ_JBEYXP010000080.1, read on the forward strand.
GATGTCGGTGCCGCGGCCCGCCATGTTGGTGGCCACCGTGACCGCTCCCCTGCGGCCGGCCTGGGCGACGATCAGGGCCTCGCGCAGGTGGTTCTTGGCGTTGAGCACCTCGTGCCGGATGCCCCGCTTGCGCAGCAGCGAGGACAGCACCTCGGACACCTCCACGGTGGTGGTGCCCACCAGGACGGGCTGGCCCTGGATGTGCCGCTCCTGGATGTCGTCGACCACCGCCGCGTACTTGGCCTCCTCGGTGCGGTAGATCAGGTCGGGCTGGTCCATGCGGACCATCGGCCGGTTGGTCGGGATGGGGACGACGCCGAGCTTGTAGATCTGGTGGAACTCGGCGGCCTCGGTCATCGCCGTGCCGGTCATGCCGGAGAGCTTGTCGTAGAGCCGGAAGAAGTTCTGCAGGGTGATCGTGGCGAGGGTCTGGTTCTCCTCCTTGACCCGGACGCCCTCCTTCGCCTCTATCGCCTGGTGGAGGCCCTCGTTGTAGCGGCGGCCGGCGAGGATGCGGCCCGTGTGCTCGTCGACGATGAGGACCTCGCCGTCGACGACCACGTACTCCTTGTCCTTGTGGAACAGGTCCTTGGCCTTCAGGGCGTTGTTGAGGTGGCCGATCAGCGGGGTGTGGTCGGACTCGTAGAGGCTGTCGATGCCGAGCTGGTCCTGTATGTACTCCACCCCTCGGTCCAGCACGGCCACGGTGCGTTTCCTGGGGTCGTACTCGTAGTGGTACTGGTCGCGCAGTTCCCGCAGTCGCTCCTTGTCCAGCGGCTTGACGAAGCGCTCCTCCTGGATCTCGACGCCGCTCATCGGGCGTACGAGCGTGGCGAAGGCCTCGTACCAGTGGGGGGCCTGGTCGGCGGGGCCGGAGATGATGAGCGGGGTGCGGGCCTCGTCGATGAGGATCGAGTCGGCCTCGTCGACGATGGCGAAGTGGTGGCCGCGCTGTACGAGCTCGTCGTTCGACCAGGCCATGTTGTCGCGCAGGTAGTCGAAGCCGAACTCGGTGTTGGTGCCGTAGGTGATGTCGCAGGCGTAGGCGGCCCGGCGTTCCTCGGGGGTGGAGCCCGTGCGGATGACGCCGACGCTCAGGCCGAGGAAGGTGTACGCGCGTCCCATCCACTCGGCGTCGCGCTGGGCGAGGTAGTCGTTGACGGTGACGAGGTGGACGCCCTTGCCGGTGAGGGCGTTGAGGTAGACGGGCAGGGTGGCGACCAGGGTCTTGCCCTCGCCGGTCTGCATCTCGGCGATGTTGCCGAGGTGGAGGGCGGCGCCGCCCATGACCTGGACGTCGAAGTGGCGCATGCCGAGGGTGCGCCTTGCCGCCTCGCGCATGGTGGCGAAGGCCTCGGGCAGCAGGTCGTCGAGGGTCTCGCCGTCGGCGTGGCGCTGTTTGTACTCGTCGGTGTGGGCGCGGAGTTCGGCGTCGGTCAGGTCGGTGAAGTCCTCCTCGATGGAGGTGACCTGTTCGGCGACGCGGTGCAGGCGGCGCAGGATCCTGCCCTCGCCGGCCCGCATGATTTTGCCGGTGACGGTTTCCAGTCCGAGAGCGGGCATTGTCCGAACCCCCAAGTACCACGAGTACGAATTACATGTTCCGGTCCGGTCGCGTGTTCCGGTCCGGCTTACCGGTTCCGGTTCACCGGTTCCGTCCCGGCGATATTCCGGTCTCCCATTCTTCGGTGTCCATGACGTCTTTCCCGGTGTCCATGACATCCAGGAGTATCCGGATCCAGCGGTTCGCCCGCCGGAGAATGTCGACGCCCTGCTGGTTCGCCGTGATCACCTCGCGCAGTACGGGGTCCCTGACCACGTCGAGCGCGCTGCGGAAGAGCTGCGGGACCACCGGCCGCTCGCCGGGGCGCCCGGCGTCCAGCAGCGCGTCCACGTCGCGGGGGTCGAGCCTGCGTATGTGCACGGCGTCGAAGCCGGTCACGGGGGGCCTCGGCTCGGCGTCGACCACGGCCAGCGCGCACTCGTTGAGCAGCACGGCGAGGGCGTCCCGGTGCGTCTCGAACGCCTCGGGATCCGCCAGGCGCAGCTTCTCGGCGAGCGGGAGCACTTCGTCGCGCACCGCCCGTAGCGCCCTCGCACGGTCCGTCTCCACGAGATGACACCAGGCCTCGTGCCGGGCGTACATCAGCTGCACGGATATTCCGTGGCTGTCTCCTATTCCATGGCGCATCTGTCGTCCCCGTTCACCTTCTGCCCATTGTTGACGCGGAATTTTCGAGCGGCAAGCAGGAGAAGGACGGCGGGGACGACAGTTCCTTTCCGTTGCGGATGGCAAAGGATGAGGTGGCCGGTCCTTCAGCGGATGGGGCGGCGGACGTTCTCCCGCCGGCTCGGCCCGGGTGTCGCCTCGGCGATCCACGGCCCCTCGCCGGACGGGTCGATCACTCCCTGTTCCAGCCACTCGTACGTGCCGGACAGGACGCCCTTGACGACCTTGCGGTCGAGGTCGTCGGTGTTGGTCCACAGGCGGGTGAAGAGTTCCTCGACGCGGATGCGGGCCTGGCGGCAGAAGGCGTCGGCGAGCTGGTAGGCCTCGCGGCCGTGGTCGCCGGTGGTGCGCAGGTGCTCGGCGCGTACGCAGGCCGCGCTCATCGCGAACAGTTCGGCGCCGATGTCGACGATGCGGCCCAGGAAGCCCTGCTTGGTCTCCATACGGCCCTGCCAGCGGGACATGGCGTAGAAGGTGGAGCGGGCCAGCTTGCGGGCGCTTCGCTCGACGTAGCGGAGGTGGCCGGACAGGTCGCCGTGGCCGGCCGGGTTGAAGTCGCCGTACGACCCGGGGAGCTGCCCGGCTCCGGCGACCAGCTTGGGCAGCCACTTGGCGTAGAACACGCCGGCGTTCGCGCCCGCCCTCGCCTTGTCGGAGAGGGACTTCTCCGGGTCGATGAGGTCGCCGGCCACGGACAGGTGGGCGTCGACGGCCTCGCGCGCGATCAGCAGGTGCATGATCTCGGTGGAGCCCTCGAAGATGCGGTTGATGCGCAGGTCGCGCAGGATCTGCTCGGCGGGGACGCCGCGTTCGCCGCGGGCCATCAGCGACTCGGCGGTCTCGAAGCCGCGGCCGCCGCGGATCTGGACCAGTTCGTCGGCCATCAGGCAGCCCATCTCGGAGCCGTACAGCTTGGCGAGGGCGGCCTCGATGCGGATGTCGTTGCGGTCCTCGTCGGCCATCTGCGAGGACAGGTCGACCATGGCCTCCAGGGCGAAGGTCGTCGCCGCGATGAAGGAGATCTTCGAGCCGACCGCCTCGTGCAGCGCGACCGGCTTGCCCCACTGCTCGCGCACGCTCGACCACTCGCGGGCGATCTTCAGACACCATTTGCCGGCGCCGACGCACATGGCGGGCAGGGAGAGCCGGCCGGTGTTCAGCGTGGTGAGGGCGATCTTGAGACCGGCGCCCTCGGGCCCGATGCGGTTGGCGGCCGGGACACGGACCTGGTGGAAGCGGGTCACGCCGTTCTCCAGGCCGCGCAGGCCCATGAAGGCGTTGCGGTTCTCGACGGTGACGCCCTCGGAGGCGGCCTCGACGACGAAGGCGGTGATGCCGCCCTTGTGGCCGTCGGACTTCGGCACCCGGGCCATGACGACGAGGAGGTCGGCGACCACGCCGTTGGTGGTCCACAGCTTCACCCCGTCGAGGACGTAGTCGTCCCCGTCGGGTACGGCGGTCGTGGCGAGGCGGGCCGGGTCCGAGCCGACGTCCGGCTCGGTCAGCAGGAAGGCGGAGATGTCGGTGCGGGCGCAGCGCGGCAGGAACGTGTCCTTCTGCTCCTGGGTGCCGAAGATCTTCAGCGGCTGCGGTACGCCGATCGACTGGTGCGCGGAGAGCAGGGCGCCGACCGCGGGGCTGGCGGAGCCGACGAGGGCGAGCGCCTTGTTGTAGTACACCTGGGTCAGGCCGAGGCCGCCGTACTTGGTGTCGATCTTCATGCCGAGGGCGCCGAGCTCCTTGAGCCCGTCGATCACCGCGTCCGGGATCTGCGCGTCGCGCTCGATGACGGACGAGTCGATCTTCGTCTCGCAGAAGTCGCGCAGCTTGGCGAGGAACTCCTCGCCGCGCTGCGCGTCCTCGTCGGGTGGCATCGGGTGCGGGTGGATCAGGTCGAGCCGGAAGCGGCCGAGGAAGAGTTCCTTGGCGAAGCTGGGCTTGCGCCAGTCCTGCTCACGGGCGGCCTCCGCCACTTGGCGGGCCTCGCGCTCGGTCACAGCAGGTCGGGAAGAGGGGGTGGGTGCTGCGGACATGAGGCTCACCTCGCCGCGAATAGGGATCATGACGCCGGTTCGTTACTGACCGGTTCTACTCGACCGTAATACCCGATTCCGGGCACCCCTACCAGTCCTCGCGCGGCGATCGGCCCAACATCCGTCACCCGGCCCGCACGGCCCTAAGCTGAAGCCCGGGTACGTTCCAAGCGTTGGGGCGCGCCCCGAAAGGGGCGCGGGGCTGTGACATTTGCGGCTCCGCCGGGCGGGCGCGACAAGCCACGACGAATCCCGCAGCCGCCGAACCTCCAAAAGCCCCCACCCCGTAGGCACTCCGCGAAACCGACGGAGTCGAAGCGCTTCGACAACCTATGGACACCCAACGAGCGGAGAGCTACTGTCGAGCCACCCTCACTCGCCTTGTCCGCAGAAACGCGCTGTCGAAGCGCTTCACAAAACGCTTGGAGAGCTGGATGGTCACCCTCGCCGAGGTCGCCCAGCACGCCGGAGTCTCGGCGAGCACGGTGAGCTATGTCCTCAGCGGCAAGCGGTCCATCTCCGCGGGCACCCGGCAGCGGGTCGAGCGGAGCATCCAGGAGCTCGGCTACCACCCGAACGCGGGGGCCCGGGCCCTGGCGAGCAGCAGGTCCAACATCATCGCGCTGATGGTCCCGCTCCGTACGGACATGTACGTGCCGGTGATGATGGAGATCGCCATAGCGGTGGCGACCACGGCCCGCATCCACGGGTACGACGTCCTGCTGCTCACCGGCGAGGAGGGCCCCGACGCGGTCCGGCGCGTCACGGGCAGCGGCCTCGCCGACGCGATGATCCTCATGGACGTGGAGCTCGACGACGAGCGGCTGCCACTGCTGCGGCAGTCGGAGCAGCCGTCGGTGCTCATCGGCCTTCCCGCCGAAACCACCGGACTGACCTGCGTCGACCTCGATTTCGCCGCGACGGGCGCCCTGTGCGTCGAGCACCTGGCCATGCTCGGCCACCGGGACATCGCCGTCATCGGCGAGGCGCCCGCCGTCTACGAGCGGCACACCGGTTTCGCCGAGCGCACGCTCGACGGGCTGCGGACCCGCTCGCAGGAGCTGGGCCTGCGCGTGCTGCACCGGCCGTGCGAGGGCGGGTACGACGTGATGGCCGTGACCCTCTCCCGGATCTTCGACGAGCGCCCGAGCACCACGGGCTTCGTCGTGCAGAACGAGTCCGCGGTCGCGCCGCTGCTCGCGCTTCTTCGCCAGCAGGGGCGCGCCGTGCCCGAGGACGTGTCCGTGATCGCCGTCTGCCCGGACCAGGTCGCCACCCAGGCGTCCGTGCGGCTCACCTCGGTCGCCATACCGGCGCAGGAGATGGGCCGGCGCGCGGTGGAGCATCTCGTCGCCAAGCTGGACGGGCGCGGGACGGACGAAGTCGTGCTGCTCGCACCGGAGTTGACGGTACGGGCGAGCACGGGGCCGGTGCCGTCCGCCGGCTGACGCCGCCGCTCCCCACTCGACCAGCACATCAGCACATCCCGCTCGACCAGCACGATCAGCGCTTCCCGTTCGCCGGCCACGCCCCTCGCCCGGCACCCCCTGTCTGCACTCCATCAGGAGCACCCGCCGTGAACCAGCCTGCCGAAAACCAGACCCCGTCCGGCGCCGTCAGCCTCGCGCAGTCCTCCCCCACCGTCGGCACGTTCCGCGAGCGGGACGGCGCGCTGGAGTGGAGCGGACGCCAGGAGACCGTCCTCATCGAGCCCTGGGGCCCCGACGCGGTCCGGGTGCGGGCCCGCCTCGGCGGCCCGGTCCTCGACGGACTGCCGGGCGCGCTCCTGGACGACCCGCCCGCGACGGAGAGCACGGTCAAGATCGAGGACGGGCACGGGCAGCTGACCGTCGGCACGCTGACCGTCGAGGTGAGCTCCGAGGGACAGTTGCGCTTCGTGCGCACCGACAACGGTGTCGAGCTCCTCGCCGAACAGCGCGCCCACTTCTGGTGGCCCGGGTCGCGCCTCTACACCGCCGTCGGCAACGGCCACCACCGTCTGGAGCAGCGCTTCGCCGCGTACGACGACGAGAAGCTGTACGGCCTCGGTCAGCACCAGCACGGGCGGCTCGACCAGAAGGGTCTGGTCCTGGACCTGGTCCAGCGCAACGCCGAGGTCGGCATCCCCGTGCTCACCTCCAGCCGCGGCTACACCCTGCTGTGGAACAACCCGGCGATCGGGCGCGTGGAGCTCGCGGGCAACGGCACGCGCTGGGTGGCGGACTCGGCCCGGCAGATCGACTACTGGATCACGGCGGGCGACCCGGCCGGCGCGCAGCGGCGCTACAGCGCGGTGACGGGCCGTACGCCGATGCTGCCGGAGTGGGCGGCGGGCTTCTGGCAGTGCAAGCTGCGCTACCGCACCCAGGACGAACTCCTCGCCGTGGCACGGGAGTACAAGCGGCGCGGGCTGCCCATCGACGCGATCGTGTGCGACTTCTTCCACTGGACGCATCTGGGCGAGTGGAAGTTCGACCTGAACGAGTGGCCCGACCCGGCGGCCATGGTGCGGGAGCTGGAGGAGCTCGGCATCAAGCTGGTCGTGTCGGTGTGGCCGTCCGTCTCGCCGCTGAGCGAGAACCACCCGGTCATGGAACAGCGCGGCTACTTCGTCGGCACCCAGTACGGCCCGATGGCCCACGCCGACTGGCCAGACAAGGAGGTCGCCTCCACGGTCCAGGTCGCCTTCTACGACGCCACCAACCCCGAGGCCCGGGAGTTCGTGTGGTCGCGGGTGAAGGAGAACTACCTGGAGCCGTACGGGATCACGGCCTTCTGGCTGGACGCGGGCGAACCGGAGATCAAGCCGGGCTTCCAGGAGAACCTGCGCTACTGGGCGGGGCCGGGCCTGGAGGTGGGCAACATGTACCCGCGCGAGAACGCCCGCACCTTCCACGAGGGCATGCTCGCCACCGGGGAGAGCGAGATCGTCACCCTCAACCGCTCGGCGTGGGCGGGCAGCCAGCGCTACGGCGCCGCCCTGTGGTCCGGCGACATCGGCACGGACTTCCCGACCCTGCGCGACCAGATCGCGGCCGGGCTCAACACCGCGCTGTCCGGCATCCCGTGGTGGAACACCGACATCGGCGGCTTCCACGGCGGCGACCCGGACGACGAGGCCTACCGCGAGGTGATGGTCCGCTGGTTCCAGTTCGGCGCCCTGTCGCCGCTGATGCGCCTGCACGGCTTCCGCGATCCGGGCATGCCGCTCGGCGCGTCGATGACCGGCGGCCCGAACGAGGTCTGGTCGTACGGCGAGGAGGCGTACCCGATCCTGGAGAAGTACCTGCGCCTGCGCGAGCGCCTGAAGCCGTACGTCCTTGAGGTCATGAGGGAGGCCCACGAGGAGGGCCTGCCGGTGATGCGCCCGCTGTTCCTGGAGTTCCCCGAGGACCCGCAGACCTGGTCGGTCGACGACGCGTACCTCTTCGGCCCGGACCTGCTGGTCGCGCCGGTGCTGGAGGCGGGCGCGACGCACCGTACGGCGTACCTGCCGACGGGGGCGCGCTGGACGGACGCGTGGACCGGCCGGACATACGAGGGCGGAGCGTCCGTGACCGTGGACGCCCCGCTGGACCGTATCCCGCTGTTCCTGCGGGACGGGGCCACGCTGCCGATCGCCGAGTAGCCGGTCCCGACGGCCCGGACCGGCTCCGCAGGGGAGTGCGAAGCCGGTCCGGGGGCCCAGGAGGGTTACTGGCCTACGACCCGGCCCAGTTCGATCCGGTCGATGTTCGGGGCCCAGGCGGTCGCGTTGCCGAACGTGACCTTGTTGGAGCCCTTCTTCAGGTCGACGGGGACGCCCACGGTCCAGTAGTCGTCCCAGCTCCAGGTGTTCTTGAAGGTGACCGTCCGCGGGGCGGCGGTGCCGACGCTGATGTCCGCCGTGCGGGACATGATGTCGGTGTTGTAGGCGTGGCCGTTGTCGCGCCGGTCGTTGTGCCCGTAGTGGACGACCAGCACGTAGCGGCCCGACCTGGGCGCGTCCACGGTGAACTCGGCCTTGCTGTCGGTGCTGTTGCCGAGCCAGCCGATGTACGAACCGGCGGAGGCGTGGGCCGAGTCCACGAGCTTGGCACCGCCCGCGAGCGTGGCCGAGGCGCCCTCGTAGGAGAGCGTGCCGGTGGTCGATCCGTCGCCCGAGACGTCCAGCGAGCGGACGGCCGCGTGCTTGGCGGTCACGGCCACGCGGTTGTTGCCCGCGACGAGGTAGAGCCGCAGGGGCCGGCCGGGTTCCGCCGTCACGCTCTCTCCGTGCAGGGCCACCTTCACGGGAGCCGTGGCCCGGGGCGCCACCGTGTAGTAGCCGTCGCGCGGGGCGTAGACGTCGAAGACCGCCTTGTCGCCGGAGCGCAGGACGAGCGCGCCGGTGCCGGTCCCGGCCGACGAGGAGTAGTCGTACGACGGCGTGCCGCTGATGTCCGCGAGCGTGGCCTCGTACGACGCGGACGGCGCGCCGGTGCGGGTGGTCAGGTCGATACGGTCGAGGGTGACCTCGGCGTCGCCCTTGGCCAGGGTCAGCACGTGCTGACCTGCCTTGAGCGCGACGGTGACGTCCTTCTTGGCGCGGTAGGTCCAGTTCTCGGTGGAGGGGTAGCCGACCGTGACCGGGTCACCGCCGTCGACGGACAGCTTCTGGGTGGCGGGGGCGCCGGACTGGTTGCCGTAGAGGATCGCGAGGTCGTACGTGCCGTCCTTGGGGACGTTCACCGTGAAGTCGACCTTGCTGGTGGCGGTGTTGAGCGAGCCGACGTCCTTCGTGCCGGAGGCCGCGTAGCCGTTGGCGTTGCTGACCGTGCCCTGGGTGTAGACCTTGCCGTCGGTGATGGCCGCGTCCTCGGCCTCGTACGACGCCGACCAGGGGACGGAGGGCGCGGACGGGGTGCCGGAGCCGCCGGGGGTGAGGACGATCCGGTAGGCGGACATCTTGTGCAGGCCGCGCAGCGGGACGGTCACCGTGCCGTCGTCCGCGACCTTGACCTTCGTGCGGGTGAGGACGCGGGGCGTCGCGTGCTGTCCCTCGTAGCCGGACCAGGCTGCCTCGGCGACGGTCGCGGTGACCGTGCGGCCGAAGACGGACCGGGAGACGTTGTCGACGACGACGTCCGTGTCACCGGCGGAGCCGCCGAGCAGGACCTGGGCCTGGCGGCGGGACTCGTCCAGCGAGGCCAGGCCCTGGAGGGTGTCGATGGCGTTGGCCTGCGGCGGGGTCACCTTGACGGTGTCGCCGGTGAGGCCCGCGTACCAGCGGAAGAACCACCAGCCGCCGTTGGGGATGTTGGAGCGGACGACGTTGCCGTCCATGTTGCCGGCGGCGTCCCAGTAGGCCTGGTTGGCGTACACCTTGTTCCGCTCGAACATCGAGACCCACTGCACGAGTTGCCCGGGCACGGACAGGTCGCGGCGGTTGGCGTACTCGTCGATGTTGATCTTCAGTGGGGCGATGCCCGCCTCCCGCTCCAGGGAGCGGTAGTTGTCGTAGTGCGCCTGGAAGTCCCGCAGGGAGCCGGAGCCCAGTTCGTGCCAGGTCATCACCTGGGGCAGGACGTTCTCGCGCTTGGCGAAGGCGAGGAAGTCCTTGAGCAGGCGGGTGTGGTAGCCGGCCTCGTTGGGGCCGGCGATCCTCGCGTCGGGGTCGATCGCGCGGATGCGCTGGTACACCGTCTTCCAGTCCTTGAAGAACCGGTCGCGGTTGGCCTCGTACTGGGCCTGGTCCTCGACGCCGAGCTTGTACCAGATCTGGTCGGGCTCGTTGAACGGGATGTAGACGAAGCGGTCGCTGTTGGGGTCGGCCGCGACCTCCTTGACGATCTTGTCGATCTTGGGGAGGTAGTCGTCGATGCCGAGGTCCTCGTACGGCCACTTGGCGTAGATGTCCTGCATCATCACGTTGATCTCGCCGCCGCCGTTGCGGAAGAACGACTTGGAGACGGCGAGCGCGTCGCCGTTGGGGTGCTGGGCGCCGCCCTCCGGCTTCTGCGAGATGCTGGTGATCTTCAGGGGCTCCAACGCGGCGTCGCTGGGCACGCCGTCGTCGCTGAGCCCGTACAGCGCGCCGTTGGCGCCGAGCATCACCGGGCCCTCGGACTCGGCGAGGTCGACGGTGAGGCGCTGGGGGCCGTCGGCCGCTGACGCGGGTCCGGCTGCGGGGAGGGTGCCTGACATTGCGCTTGCTCCAAGTAGTGCTGTGACCAGGGTGGTTCTGATGCGGGTTGTCGTACGGGCTCGCATGCGGGTGGGGGTGATCACGCTGCTGGACCTCCAGTCACTCCGGTCACTCCGGTCATTTGACGGCTCCACTGGTGATTCCGGACACGATCTTTCGCTGGCCGACGAGGAACACGGCGACCATGGGCAGGCTCATCACCACGACGTACGCGAAGACGAGGTGCCAGTTGTTGAGGTAGAGCTGGGCGCTGGCGACCTGGTAGAGGTTCAGCGGGAGGGTCGCCCGCTCGCCGCCGCCGAGCACGAAGAAGGCGTAGAAGATGTCGCTCCAGGCGTAGAGCATCACCATGATCGTCGCGGTGGCGATGACGGGCCGGAGCAGTGGCAGGACGATCCGTACGAAGATCCGTGACGGTTTCGCCCCGTCGATGCGCGCCGCCTCCTCCAGTTCCATGGGGATGGCGCGGATGAAGCCGGTCATGAAGAAGATCGACGTCGACAGATACATGCCGGTGTAGACGGCGATCATGCCGGGGCGCGTGTTCGCCAGCCCGAGCTGCCGCAACTCCATCACGATGGTGATGACGGCGGGCGGCAGCAGCAGCCCGCTGATGCACAGCGCGTACGCGGCCGACACCAGCTTGGACTTCCTGCGGGCGAAGACCCAGGCGGCGCCCGCGCCCAGGATCAGCACGAGGACGACCGAAGGGACCACGACGAGCAGCGAGTTGAGGAAGCCGCGCAGCATCTCGCCCTGGCTGACGGCGTCCGCGTAGTTGCCGCCCGGCTGCCAGTGCCGCGGCAGCTCCAGGTTGGGCTTGATGGCCTCCGCCTGCGGTTTGGCGGAGGTGACGGCGACCAGCCAGAGCGGGACGCCGACGGCCAGGCCGGCGAGCAGGACGACAAGCGAAGGGCGGCCGTACCGCCAGAGAGCGGTCACAGCATCTGCTCCCTTCGCCGGAGCCCGACGACCAGCGGGATCGCCACGGCGACCACGACCAGGAAGAGGACGAGGCTCATCGCGGAGGCCTGGGCGTACAGGCCCTGTCCGAAGATCCGGAACATGTAGATGTTGAAGACCTCCGTGGAGGCCGCGGGGCCGCCGCCCGTGGTGGCCTGCACGATGTCGAAGGTGTTCATCGAGCCGATCAGCGCGGTGGTGACGTTGAAGGTGACGGCGGGCGCGAGCATGGGCCAGCGCACCGACCAGAAGGTCCGCCAGGGCCCGGCGCCGTCCATCCGCGCGGCTTCGAGCATGTCTCCGGGAATGCCCTTCAGTCCTGCCAGATAGATCAGCATGGACAGACCCATCCACTTCCAGCCGTGGATGAGGGTGACGATCACCAGCGTCCAGGTCGTGGAGCCCAGCCACGGGACGTCCGTGCCGAGGACGGAGTTGACGGCGCCGTCCTGGTCGAGCAGGGCCTGGAAGACGTAGCCGGTCGCGAGCGCCGAGATGAGCACGGGGAGGAAGAAGACGGCCCGGAAGAACCGGTTGAACCGGCTGTCGTCCTCCAGCAGCAGCGCCAGCACCAGCCCGAAGCCGTTCTGGAACAGCGCCGCCAGCAGGGCGTACAGCAGCGTCGTGCGGATCGCGCGCAGCAGCGAGCCGTCGTCGGCGATGGTCTTGAAGTTGTCGAGGCCGGTGAAGGCGATGTCCGGGTGGTACGAGGACCAGTTGGTGAACGGGTAGTAGAAGTTGAGCAGGTTGGGCACCAGGAAGAAGCCCGCGAAGACGACGATCGCGGGGAGCGCGAACCACCAGGGGTGGTGCACGGCGGCGCGCGGCAGCCGTCCCACCTTCTTCGGTGTGCCCTTCACCGGCGCGGGCTCTGTACGTACGACCGTGTCCGTCATCGTCAGAATCCGGGCGCGCCCTGGGCCTTGGCCACCTGCGCGAACTGGTCCTGGATCGCCTGCGCGACCGCTTGCGGGTTCTTCTTGCCGAAGATCATGTCGGCCAGGTACAGGTGGGTGTCGGGGGCGACGATCGCCTTGGCCTGGAAGACGCCGACGGCCTTGGGCAGGGCCGCGACCTGGGCCTTGGACGTCTGCGGGAGGCCGTCGGGGGTGGGCACGGACGGCTGCACGGACGGGATCTTCATCGCCTTGATGTAGTCGGCGTAGTCGGGGCCGAGCCAGAAGGCGAGGAACTGCCGGGCCGCGTTCTGCCGCTTGTCGTCACCGGTCTTGAACGCGACCACACCGTTGGTCTGGTCGGGCGAGTACAGGCCGGTGGCCGAGGAGTTGGCGACCGGGAACCAGCCGATCTTCTTGTCGATCTCGGCGGTGGAGTACTTGGCCTGCAACTGGCTCTGGAAGGAGGTGACGTTGAGGACCATGCCCACGTCGCCCTTCCACAGGGCGTCGGCCTGCCCGGTGAAGGTGCCCGTCCTGTAGTTCTTCTGGGCGAGCCCGGCGTCGAGGAGCTTGTCCTTGTACTTCTTGATGGCGCCGACGACGACCGGGTCGGTCCACTTCTCCTTGTTCTCGTTCAGGCCGGCCCACCACTGCTTGTCGAGGTCGGTGAGCTGGATCTGCATCTGCCACTGCAGGGGCCACTTGTCGCCGCCGGCCTCGTAGAAGGCGGCCGCGTCGGTCTTGTCGACGACCTTGTGGCCGAGGGCCAGCAGCTCGTCGTAGGACTTCGGGAAGTCCTTCTCGGTGAGCCCGGCCTTCTTGAAGACGTCCTTGTTGTAGTAGACGCCGAGCATGGCGGGGCTGGTGACGATGGCCGCGTACCGCTTGCCGTCGATGACGCCGAGGGACCTCTCGGTGTCGCCGAGCTTGGCCTCCCACGGCTCGCCGTCGAGGGTGAGGAGGTTCTGCTTCGGCTGGATGAAGGGCAGGGTCGAGATGGACGGCTGCCAGAACATCAGGTCGGGGCGGTCGCCGGAGGCCAGCTTGGTCGGCACGTTCTGCTCGTAGAGGTCCGGGATGGCCTGGGTCTCGACCTTCGCGCCGGTGGCCTTCTCGAAGGCGTCGATGACCTGCTTGGGGGCGTTGACCGTGTTCTGCGCGGTCCACATGGTCAGTTTCACGCCGTCGAGGCGGGCGGTGGGGTTCACCGCCGTCTTCTTCGCGTCCGCGCCGGAGCCGGCGGAGTCGCCCGCGGTGGGATCGCTGCAGGCGGTGGCGGCCAGGCCGACGGCGCATATCAGGGCCAGGGCGGGGAGAGCTCTTGTCTTCATCGCTCGCCTTTCGAGAACAGGTGGTTCAGGGCAGGGCAGGATGCGTGAACAGCGGTGCTCGTACGGGGTGGTCAGGCCCTGGCCGGGGCCGGCCCCGAGCTCTCCCGCACCACCAGCTCCGGTACGGAGACGGGGTGCGGGGCGATCTGCGCGGACTCCTCCACGACCCCGTGCAGCAGGGCGAACGCGGCCCGCCCGAGGCCGGTGAAGTCCAGGCGTACGGTCGTGAGGGACGGGGTGAGGTAGGCGGAGTGCGGGGCGTCGTCGAACCCGGCGACGCTGACCTCGCCGGGTACGGACCGGCCGGCCTCGTGCAGGGCGCGGAGAACGCCGAGCGCGAGGTCGTCGTTGCCGCACAGGATCGCGGTGACGGCCGGGTCCGCCGCGAGTTTCCGGCCCGCCGCGTGACCGCCCGCCGGGCCCCAGCTCCCCTGCACCGGACGGGGTTCGGGCGCCCCGGCCTCCTTCAGGGCCTGGCGCCAGCCGGTGGTGCGGGCGCTGGTGCGCCGGGTGCTGGACGGGATGGCGACGTAGTGCACGGTCTCGTGGCCGAGGGAGAGCAGGTGGCGGGTCGCTTCGTAGGCGGCCTCGCGGTCGTCGGTCCACACCCAGGGGCGGTCGCCGCCGGGAGGGCTCGCGGGGGTTTCGACCACGCCCACGACCGGCAGTTCGGCGGGTACGGCGGACAGGGCCCGTACACCGGCCGGGTCGTAGGCGATCACGATGAGTCCGCCGCCGGCGTCCGCGGCCCGCTGCACCTCGGCGGCGACGGCGGGTTCGTCCGCCGATTCGAGGACGCCGATGCCCACCGAGTACGACGCGGCGCGCGCGGCCTCCTCGATGCCCTGGAGGATCGAGGCGTAGCCGTAGTGGGTGGTGTTGGCGGTGAGCACGGTCACGGCCCTGGTGCGGCCGCTGGCCAGGGCGAGTGCGGTCGCGTTGCGCCTGAAGCCCAGTTCGTCGATGGCGGCGAGCACCCGTTCGCGGGTGGACGGCTTGACGCTGGGATGGCCGTTGATCACCCGGGAGACGGTCTGGTACGAGACCCCTGCTGCGGTCGCGACATCCCTGATGCTCGCCGGGCGCCTTGTGTGACCGGTCACATTCATGCCAGGATTGTGACCGGTCACACAAACCGCCGTCAAGAGACCGTAACGATGGATTCACGCGAGCGCCTCCGGCGTGTGGGCGCGTACGGACGGGCGGCTCAGGGCGGGCGGCTCAGCACGGGCAGCTCAGGACGGGCAGCTCAGGAGGGGGCAGCATCTTGACCGGGACGACGGACTTGACCGGCACGACGAACTCGACCGGCACAGCGGACTCGACCGGCACGACGGAGGAGACGACGTTGGAGGGGACGACGTTGGAGGGGACCACGAGCGGTCCCGGCTCCCCGCGCGCGGCGTTCACCTGGCGCCATTCCGCGCTGGACGCCGAGTTCGCGACGGCCGCCGACGGAACGCTGCGGTTGGTCCGGCTGGGCCCGCCCGGTGACACGGTGGAGCCCGCCGCCGCGCTGCCGTTGGTCGAGTTGACCGCCCTGGGCCACGGCAGTGGCTGGTCCGGCCCGCGTTTCACGGGCACGGCCTTCGGCACGCGGCTCGGGTACCGGGGGCACGACAGCGGCAGCGAGGCCGGCTGGGAGTGGCTGACCGTCGAACTCCACGACCCGCTCACGGGGTTGACCGCGTTCGTCGAGCTGTCCTCCCCCGCAGGACTGCCCGTGCTCCGCTCCCGCGTCCGGCTGCGCCACGACGGCACGGAGCCCCTCGTGCTCCAGTCCGTGAGCAGTCTGCTGCTGGGCGGCCTGCCCTCCCCCGACGTGCTCGACGTGCACCGGGCCCACAACGACTGGCTCGCCGAGTGCCGTTGGTACACCGAACCGCTGCGCGACACCGTCGCCGACATCCACGTGGCCGCCCACCAGCACGACAGCCGCGCCGCCCTCGTCCTCACCGGGCGCGGCAGCTGGCCGACCGACGGGCACCTGGCGATGGGGGCGCTGACGCGGCGGGACGGCGGCCGGGCCTGGCTGTGGCAGGTCGAGTCGCCGGCCGGCTGGCGCTGGGACCTGGGCGAACACGCGCACGGTACGTATCTGGCGCTGAACGGCCCCACGGACGCGGAACACCAGTGGCGGGTGCGGCTCGCGCCGGGCGAGGAGTTCACGACGGTCCCGGCGGCGCTGGCCCTGGGCGCCGGTCTCGACGACGCGATGGGCGCCCTGACCTCGTACCGCCGTGCCGTACGCCGCCCGCACCCGGACCACACGGCACTCCCCGTCGTCTTCAACGACTACATGAACACCCTGATGGGCGACCCGACGACGGAGAAGCTGCTGCCGCTGATCGACGCCGCCGCCGAGGCCGGTGCGGAGTACTTCTGCGTCGACTCCGGCTGGTACGACGACGACACGGAGGGCTGGTGGGACAGCGTCGGCGAGTGGCTGCCCTCGGCGCGCCGCTTCCCCGGCGGCGGCATCAGGGCGGTCCTGGACCGGATCCGCGAGCGCGGCATGGTGCCCGGGTTGTGGCTGGAGCCGGAGGTCGTCGGCGTCCGCAGCCCGATCGCTTCCGCGCTGCCCCCGGAGGCCTTCTTCCAGCGCGACGGCGTGCGCCTGGCCGAACAGGGCCGCCACCAGCTCGACCTGCGGCACCCGGCCGCCCGCGCGCACCTCGACAGCACGGTGGACCGGATCGTCGGCGACTGGGGTGTGGGCTATCTCAAGCTGGACTACAACATCGTGGTCGACCCGGGGACATGCGGCCCCGGTGACCTCTCACCGGGCGCCGGCCTGCTCGGCCACGCCCACGCCTACCTGGACTGGCTGTCCGGCGTCCTGGACCGCCACCCCGGGCTGGTCGTCGAGAACTGCGCCTCGGGGGGTATGCGCATGGACGGCGCCACCCTGGCCGTCGCCCAGCTCCAGTCGACCAGCGACCAGCAGGACCCGCTGTGCTTCCCGCCGATCGCCGCCGCCGCGCCGACCGCGGTCCCGCCCGAGCAGGGCGCCGTCTGGGCGTACCCGCAGGCCGAGTACAACGACGACCTGATCACCTTCACGCTCGGCGGGGCCCTGCTCGGCCGTATCCACCTGTCCGGCCATCTGAACCGCATGTCGGAGCACCAACTCGGCCTCGTACGGGACGCGGTGGGGACGTACAAGGCGATCCGCGCCGACCTCGCGCGGGCCGTGCCGTTCTGGCCGCTCGGTCTGCCCGGGTGGACGGACGAGTGGCTGGCGCTGGGGATGCGGGTGCCGGACGGGCCGTCGTACGTGACGGTGTGGCGCCGTGGCGGGGAGAGCGAAGTGCGGCTCCCGCTCGGCCACCTGGCCGGCCGGGAGGTGCGGGCGGAGATCCTGCATCCGTCGGCTCCGGCGGCCGGCTCGGTGACCTGGGAGGACGGACACGGTGACCAGGGGGTGCTGCGGGTGCGGGCGCCCCGCACGCCCGCGGCGCTGCTGATCCGGCTGACGCCGGGCGCGTAGCCGGAGGGAGGGTCGGCGGGTGCGGGCGCGGCTGTCACGGTCGCGGCCCGCTCACCACCCTCGTCCGGCCTCTTCGATCCTCGTCCAGCCTCTTCCAGCCATGGACACCTCTTTACATGGACATGTTCACGGCCATCACATACGACCGCTCCAGACTCATCTGTGCACGACTCGCCCGGAAACCGCCACAGAAGGAGCTCCTGTGCCGAACCACGTCCGAGTCACGCGCCGCCGAAGCCTGAAGACCGCCCTGGCCGCGGCGGTCCTGCTGCCCCTGTACCCTGCGGCGATGACCGCCTCACCCGCCGCGGCGGCGGAAACCGCCGATCGCCGCCTGAGAGTCATGTCCTTCAACCTCCGCTACGCGAGCACAGCGGAGCCCAACAGCTGGGCCGCCCGCAGACCGGTGATGCGCGAACTGCTGCGGCAGGAGCGCCTCCACGTCATCGGCACCCAGGAGGGCCTGTACGAGCAGCTCCTCGACATCGAGGCCGACCTCGGACCGCACTACCGCTGGATCGGCACCGGACGCGCCGGCGGCAGCCTCGACGAGTTCATGGCGGTCTTCTACGACACCCGTCGGCTCAAGCCGCTCGCATACGACCACTTCTGGCTCTCCGACACTCCGAACGTGGTCGGATCGAACACCTGGGGCGGCGGCTCCATCCGCATGGTCACGTGGGTCCGCTTCCGTGACCTGGCCGACGGCGACCGGCAGTTCTACGTGCTCAACACCCACCTCGACAACGCCAGTCAGAACGCACGCCAGCGCGCCGCGTCCCTGATCGCCCAGCGGATCACCGGGCTCGACCGGTCCCTCCCGCTCGTCGTCACCGGCGACTTCAACGTCGCGGCCCACAAGAATCCGGTCTACGACACCATGCTGGGCGCCGGGCTCGTCGACACCTGGGACACGGCGGCCGAGCGGAGTGAGCTCTACGCGACCTTCCACGGCTACCGTCCGCTGACACCCGACGGCGACCGCATCGACTGGATCCTGGCCACCCCCGGCATCACCGTGCACCGCGCGTCGATCAACACCTTCTCGCTGAACGGGCAGTTCCCCAGCGACCACCTGCCCGTGCAGAGTTCGCTGACGCTCGCATAACCGGCTTCCGGCCCCGGGCCGGCGCCGCATGGGGGAACGGCACCGGCCCGGGCCTTACGATCAGCTGCTGCTGACGGTCAGGTTGTTCGTGTTGAAGTCCAGGCCGCCGGACGAGGACGTGATCTCGAAGCCGAACTGGACGTCACCGATGGTCTCGTTGCCGAACCAGCCCTTGGCGTCCTTGATCCACTTGAGGATCGGCAGGACGTTGACGGTGCCGGAGCTGGAGTTGGAGGTGCGGACGAAGGAGAAGACCTCGTTCGCGCCGTTGTTGCCCTTGTAGACGGTCCAGGTGTGACCGCCGAGCGTCACGTTGCCCTGCGAGGTGCCGAGGGGGCCGACCGCTCCGGTCTTGTTGACCCAGAGCATGATCTCGTAGTCGTAGTCGGTGTCCCAGATGTCGTACGACGTGTTGTACGCGCCGGACGACGGGACCGTGACGTTGTAGCTGCTGGAGAGCGACCCGAGCGAGGTGATCGACTTGTTGATCACCTTCTTGGAGTTCGGGTAGGACTTGATGCCACCGGTGTTGGGGTGGTTGGCCCAGACGCCCCAGTTGGTGCCCGAGTTGGCCCAGACGCACTGGCTGCCGGCGCCGGAGCCCCAGATGTTGTTGTAGAGCGTGTAGCCGTTCAGGCTCGTGTTGCCCCACTGGTCGCAGGAGTTCCAGACGGCGGCCGAGGCGGGGGCGGAGGCGAGACCGATGGTCGCGCCGAGGGCCATCGCCGGGGCCAGCACCGCCATGGTGACCCTGCGCAGTGTTCTCTTTGCCATGGTGTCCCTTCCATGGGTGGGGGGAATTGCGGGGGGAGTTACCACGCCCTCACGGTGAGGACGTGGTCTTCTCCGGCGACGAGGTCGAGTTGCCCGTCGCCGGAGGAAGTCCGGAGTTCGGCGAGGTGGGTACGGGTGGGGCGCGGCACCGCGTGTGACGCCGGCTTCATGGCCTCAGCACCGCCACGCCGTACCGGCCGAGGACCAGCGAGCCGGTGACCGTCGCTCCCGTCAGCAGGTCGCGGTGGGTGCCCGGCACGTCGACCGTGACCTGGTCGCGTCCGTGGTTGAGCACGAAGAGCACCTCGCCGCGGCGGACCGCCTCCACCTGGTCGGGCAGCCCGTCGAGCACCGGCCGTACGCCCGCGCCGTACGCCACGCCCGCCAGCAGGTCGCGCAGTGCGGCGGGTTCGGGCAGCGTGGACAGGTACCAGGCGCGGCCCCTGCGCAGCACGGCCGGCAGACCGTCCAGGTCGCCGCCCTTGTAGCGGGAGACCACGTCCGTGTCCGCCGCGTCCGCCGAGTCCGCCGCTTCGAGTTCCTCGGACCACAGCGTGCCGCGGAAACCCTCGCACTCGGCGTGCTCCCCCGCCTCGAGCGGCCACCACTCGTGGAGCGTGCGGATGCCGAACAGCTCGCGCAGCCGCGCGTCCATGCCTCCGGGCCGTACCCGGTCGTCCTCGTCGGCCACGCCGGTCAGGAAGCCGCACACGAGGGTGCCGCCGTCGCGCACGTAGGCGAGGAGGTTCTCGATCGCGGCGTCCGTGAGCAGGTACAGCTGCGGTACGACGACCACCCTGTACCCGGACAGGTCGTGCTCGGGGTGGGCGAACGCGGTGGTGAGGTGGGCCTCCCAGAGGGCGCGGTGCCAGGTCCGCAGAACCTGCGGGTAGTCGACCTCGGAGGAGGGTCGGCCGTCCTGGGCGCCGGCCCACCAGGAGTTCCAGTCGTGCAGGAGGGCGATGTCCGCGGGGACGTGGGCGCCCGCCACCTCGCCGCCGATCGTGGCGAGTTCGGCGCCGAGCCGCTTGACCTCCTGGAACGTACGGCCGTGCTCCCCCGCGTGGCTGACCATCCCGGAGTGGAACTTCTCGGCGCCCTGGCGGGACTGGCGCCACTGGAAGTAGCAGACGGCGTCGGCGCCGCGGGCGACGGCCTGGAGGGACCAGAGGCGGTTGAGGCCGGGCGGCTTGGGGTGGTTGACGCCGCGCCAGTTGACCGGGCCCGCGGCCTGTTCCATCAGCATCCAGGGGCCGCCGCCCGCCTGGGAGCGGGTCATGTCCTGGACCAGGGCGCCGTTCTGCGCGCCGAACGGGTCGCGTGGGTCGGGGTAGATGTCGACGGAGACGACGTCCTCCTCCTCAACCCAGCGCCACGCGTCCTGGCCGAACCACAGCGGCATGAAGTTGGTGGTGACCGGGATGTGCGGAGTGGCCCGGCGGACGATGTCACGCTCGGCGGCGTAACACTCCAGGAGCATGTCGGAGGTGAAGCGCCGGAAGTCCAGGACCTGGGTGGGGTTCTTCATGTAGTGCGGGAGACGGGGCGGCAGGATGCCGTCCCAGCTGTCGTAGCCCTGGCTCCAGAAGGCCGTGCCCCAGGCGGTGTTGAGGGCGTCGAGCGTGCCGTACCTCTCGCGGAGCCAGCGGCGGAAGGCGGCTGCCGCCTCGTCTCCGTGGTCGAAGGTGCAGTACTCGTTGTTGATGTGCCACATGGTCAGGGCCGGGTGGTCGCCGTAGCGGGCGGCCAGGTCCTCCGTGATGGCGGCGGCGTAGCGCCGGTAGGTGGCGCTGGAGTGCGAGAAGTGCTGACGGCCGCCCCACCACTCGGTGCGGCCGTCCTCGGTGACGGGCAGGGTGTCGGGGTGCAGCCGGCCCATCCAGGGCGGGGGCGAGGACGTGGGGGTGGCCAGGACGACGCCGATGCCGCCCGCGTGCATCAGGTCCATCAGCGTGTCCAGCCACCCGAACTCGCGGGCGCCGGGCTCCGGTTCCAGCTTCGACCAGGAGAAGACGCCGAGGGTCACCGAGTTGACGCCGGCGTCCCTCATCAGCCGGACGTCCTCGTGCCAGGTCTCCTCCGGCCACTGCTCGGGGTTGTAGTCGCCGCCGAAGAGGACCCGGCCCCGGGTGGCCGCGCTGAGGTCCGGCATCAGGCGGGCTCCCCGTACTGGACGCCGCGCCCGTTCGTGGCCAGGTAGACGCGGCCGTGAATCCGCGGGTCGCCGGTGATGGCGTCGCCGATGAAGCCCCACTGGTGCGCGTCGTCGTTGATCCGCACCCAGGTCTTCGCCTCGTCGTCGGAGCGGAGGACCGCGGTGACGTCGCCGGTCGCGCCGACCTGGTAGATCGCCGGGTAGTCGGAGCCGTCGGCGGACCTGCCGAAGCCGAGGGTGTACGAGGCCCAGCAGCTGATGATCTTCGAGAAGGTCGCGCCGCCGTCGGTGGACCGGTACAGCCCGTTCCACTTGGTGCTCAGCCACAGGTCGCCGAAGCGCCCTGGGGCGGCGGTCAGCTTGAACTGGGTGTCGCCCGAGGGCAGGCCGGTGGCGCCCTTGGTGAAGGTCTTTCCGCTGTCCGTGCTGGAGAGGACGGAGCCCGTGTCGCTGTCGAACGCGTAGAAGCGGGCGGGGTCGGCCGGGTCGGCGACCGGTACGGCGCCCTTCGGGAAGGAGGAGACCTCCGTCCAGGTCACGCCGTTGTCCGCCGAGCGGTACCCGGGGTGCCTCGTGCCGTCCCAGTGCACGAAGGACCACAGCAGCACGCTGCCGTCGGCGTTCGTGGCGATCGGCCCTGGTGCGTCCTTGGCGATGGCGGGCTGGGCCGCGAAGGGCTTCCAGCTCTGTCCGCCGTCGTTCGAGGAGGCGCCGTTGCCGTGGTCGCCCCAGCCGGCGCGGACGACGTACGACGGTTTGTTCGCGGCCTGTGCGAGCCCGGTCGCCGTCCCGAACACGGGGTTCGTCGCCATGCCGCGCGACGGTGACGCCGTGAGCCGCTCGTGGTACATCACGCCGATGTCCCCCGACCCGCTGATCAGGTGCGCCGCACCGGCCGGGGGCGAGATCAGCTGGCGCACGGACGTCTCCTCCAGGCCGCGGATCTGCGGGGCCCAGTTCTTGAGGTCGCGGGTGGCGTAGAGGGTCGCGCCGGTGCCGAAGACGATGTGATGGGAGTCGTACGGGTCGATGCCGACCGCCTGGATCCACCAGCCGAACTTCGGCTTGTCCTCGCCCCACTTGAGGTAGGGGGTCTCGCTGACGTCGAGGACGGCAGTGTCCTTCAGGGACTTCCAGGTCCGGCCGCCGTCGGTGGTCCGGTACAGGGTGTCGACGGCCGCCCAGCGGTTGTTCGTGGAGACGACGACGGTGCCGGGACGTCGTGCGTCGACGGCGACCCCGCCGTAGCCGAAGGTGTCGGTGCCGCCGTCGGTGGTGGTCCCGCCCGGCTTGACCGGCGTGACCTCCTTCCACTTGCCGGTGGCGGTGCACAGCTTGTGCACGCTGCCGTCCGACTGGCCGTTGGGGCCGGGCGCGTTGGCGTACGTGACGTACAGCTCGCGGGTGTTCTTGTCGTACGCGGCGCGGATCGGGACCTTGGCGGCGGTGCCGGTGGGCCGGCCGGGGACGGCCTCCCAGGTGGTGCCGTCGCCGGTGCGGTACAGGTTCGGCCTGTCCGCCGTGCCGTCGGAGTCGCCCCAGCCCGCGTAGACGGTGCGGCCGGCGGCGACGAGGAGGACGACGCCCTGGCCCGAGGCGGACGGGGAGGGCGGGAAGCCGGATGCGGCTGCCCAGGTGGCGCCCCGGTCCGTCGACTTGAGGAGGCCGTCGTGGCGCGTGCCCAGCCACAGAGTGTCGCTGTCGCGCGGGTCGACCAGCAGGCGCTCCCCCGCGCCCCGGCCGTCCTCGTTGGCACCGAGCCTCACCGACAGGTCGGCGCGGGTCCAGGTGGCGCCGCGGTCCTCGGAGCGCAGGACCGCGCCGTTGCCGGCCCAGGACTGGGTGTAGGTGCCGAGGGCGAGGTACAGCCGGTCGGGGTGGGCGGGGTCGACGGCCATGGCCTCGACGCCGAGGAGGTTCCAGTCGTCCCAGCCGATGTGGTCGGTGAGCGGGGTCCAGCGGGCGTCGGTGTCGTCCCAGCGGTAGGCGCCGCCGATGTCGGTGCGGGCGTAGGCGCATCCGCGCAGGGACGGGTGGAAGAGGACGCCGGTGACGAAGCCGGTGCCGCCGATTGCCGCGTTGCGCCATCGGTACGTGGTGCCTCCGGCGGTCTCCGGGGGCTGGGTTTCCGCTGCGTGGGCCGGGGTGCCGAGGGTGGTGAGTACGGTGGCGGCTGCGGTTCCGGTGAGGACGGTGCGTCTGCTGGGGCGGGGGGTGCGCATGGCTTACCTCGTTCAGGGGTGCGGGGACGGGCGGGGCAGGCCTGGTCGCCCAAGAGCTCGGTTGGTGTGGTGCGTTGGCGGGTGCGGTCCGTCTGTGGCTGGTCGCGCAGTTCCCCGCGCCCCTTTCGGGGCGCAGCCACGGCCCGGAGGCACCCGGTGAAGGGCCTCAGCCCTTGACTGCGCCCGTCAGCATGCCCTTCTTGAAGTGCTTCTGGACGAAGGGCGAGAGGATCGCGACCGGCAGCAGCGCCATCACCATGACCGCCATCTGGATGGCCAGACCCGACAGTTGACCGGTCCTGATGGCCTGGCTCAGACCGACCGGCGCTTCCTGCTTCTGCACGAGCTGGATCATGACGTTCTGCAGCGGCATCATGTCCTGGTCGTTCAAGTAGATGGACGCGTTGAACCAGGCGCTCCAGTACCCGACGGCGTAGAAGAGCGTGATCACCGCGATAACCGCCCGCGACAGCGGCATGACGATCTGCCAGAGGATTCTGAAGTCCCCGGCGCCGTCGATGCGTGCGCTGTCGATGAGTTCCTGCGAGATCCCCATGAAGAAGCCGCGGAGCACCAGGATGTTGAAGACACTGATCGCGCTCGGCAGGATCAGCGCGAGATAGCTGTCGGTCAGGCCGAGGGACTGCACCAGCAGGTAGGTGGGGATGAGGCCGGCGCTGAAGAACATGGTGGCCAGCAGCGTCATCAGGATTCCGCGGTGGGCGAGGGATCCGCTGCGGGACAGGCCGTACGCGCACAGGACGGACACCGCCATCGAGAACAACGTTCCGACCAGGGTGACGAGGATGCTGATGATCGCGGCGCGGGTGACCTGGCCGCCGCTGAGCAACTCCTTGTAGGCGATGAAGGTGATGCCCTTGGGCACCATCACCAGGCCGCCCGCCTGGTCGATGGTCTTCCTCGAGGAGAGGCTGGTGACGACCACGATCCACAGAGGGAAGAGGACCACCAGGCAGGCGAACGACAGGGCGATGCCCTTGCCCGCGAGGCCGGCCTTCGAGGGTTCCTCCTCCCACGCCGGGCGGGGCGGGGACTGCCACCAGCGGGGCGCCTTCTGCTGCTGGGCCGCCTCGGTGTCCTGCCGCGGCTCCCACATCACGGACGTCATTTCTTGTACACCCCCTGCTCGCCCATGAGATGGGCCACCTTGTTCGCGGCGAGGACCAGGCCGATGCTGACCACGCCCTTGATCAGGCCGGCGGCGGCCGCGTAGCCGAAGTCCTGGTTGCGTACGCCGTTCCACCACACGAAGGTGTCGAGGACCTCCCCCGCACCCGTGCCGACGCCGTCGCGTTGCAGCAGGATCTGTTCGAACCCGACGGTCAGGGCGTCGCCGACGCGCAGCACGAGGAGGAGCGCGATCACCGGGCGCAGGGCGGGAAGCGTGACGTGCCACATGCGGCGCCAGCGTCCGGCACCGTCCATCGCGGCGGCCTCGTAGTGGTCCTGAGGAACGGAGGCCAGCGCGGCGAGGAAGACGATGATGCCCCACCCGGCGTCCTTCCACACGCTCTGCGCCGTGAGCAGGAAGGGGAAGGTGTCCGGGTTGGTCATGATGTTGAGGCCGTCGTACCCGTTCTGCCGCAGCAACTGGGAGAGCATGCCCGCGCCGCCGAACATCTGCTGGAAGACGGCGATGACCAGCACCCACGAGAAGAAGTGCGGCAGGTAGAGAACGGCCTGCGCCACGGCCCGCACCCTGGGCCGGACCACGCTGTTGATGAGGAGCGCGAGCAGCACCGGGATCGGGAAGAACAGCACGAGCTGGACGAAGAACAGCACCAGCGTGTTCTCGACGGCGTTCCAGAAGGCGGAGTCCTCGAACATCCGCTGGAAGTTCTCCAGGCCCACGAAGGGGCTGTTCAGGATGGAGATGATGCCGTTGTCGCTGATGTAGGGGTCGTAGTCCTGGAAGGCGACGACGTTGCCGAGGATCGGCAGGTAGTTGAAGACCAGGACCAGCACGACGGCCGGCAGCGTCATGAGGATCAGGGCGCGGTCGCGTCTGAACCTGAGCCGGAGGCTCAGCTTGCCCGAGCCTCGTTCCTCCCGGCCACCGGTGGCGTCGTCGGACGCCACCGGGGTCTTCGTCGGCGTGTCGGCCTCGGTGCTGCTCCGAGGCACCGTGCTGTGGGACACGGCTGTTCTCCTTGCCTCAGAGCCTGGTCAGCTCGCCGCCGAGCCGTTCTCGTCGAGAAGCTTCTTGTACCAGTCGCGCAGCTTGTCGCCGCCCTTGCTCTTCCAGTCCGAGACGGCCTGCTGCATGTCGCCGATCTTCTTGTGCCCGCGGATGATGTCGTCCTCGAGCTGCTCGAAGTCGTTGGCGAGGTTGGTGTAGCGGGAGGGCTCGGTGATCTGCAGGCCCCAGAAGGACGACTTCTTGGTGAAGCCGCCCATCCGCTGCTCCCACTCCACCATGGCCTTGGTGTCGTCCGGGAAGTCCGGGTGGGCGGTGGTCGCGGCGGGGCTCGCGACCATGACGTAGGCGTTGATGACCTCGTTGTTGCCCTTGTCGTTCTTGACGGGGACGCCGTCCTTCATCGTGTAGTGCGTGCCCTCGACGCCGTAGTTGGTCATCATCCACTCCTTGGTGCCGTACGGCGCCGCGGTGACGTTGGCGACCGCCAGGACGTCGTGGATGACGGACTCGGAGGCCTTCTTGTTGACGAAGGCGAAGATGCCGGCCGGGTTCTGGGCGTACAGCGTCGGGTCACCGCCGTCGTGGTTCCAGATGTCCATGCCCCAGACCTTGAAGTCGGGGTTCTGGGTGGCCTGGATGGCCTGCTGGCCGTACCACTGGACGATGTTGTTGTTCCAGATCAGGAACTCACCGGCGGCGAACTTGGGGGCGGGGTCGGTCGCCTGGCTCTTGCCCAGCTTGAAGTCGGGGTGGACGACCCCGGCGGCGAACAGCTTCCGCGTCCACTCGATGGCTTCCAGGTACTGCGGGGTCTCGATGCGGTTGATCAGCTTGCCGTCGACCAGGTTCCACCAGAGCGGCTTCTCCCCACCCCCGAGCACGCCGAAGGTGTTCATCGCGGTCCACTTCATGTCACCGCAGGCCCACCGCTTGGCCCTGGCGTTGGTGATGTCCTTGCACAGGGCCATGAACTCGTCGGCGGACCTGGGGACTTCGTAGCCCTCCTTGTCGAAGATGTCCTGGCGGTAGAGGGGCACGATGGTCTGGACGGACGGGGCGGGCTGCGGCAGACCCATCAGCTTGCCGCCGAAGATGGAGCGCTGCCAGGCGTCGCTGGGGATCGCCGCGAGGTTGGGGTACTCCTTGACCTTGTCCCCGGACAGGTACGGGCCGAGGTCGGCGAACTTGCTGATGATGGCGCTGGGTATCTTGCCCATCATGTTCCAGCTGGGGACGACCACCACGTCCGGGACGTCGCTGGAGGCGAGGACCGCGCCGAGCTTCTGGTCGTAGGTGTTGCCGTCCTGGTTGCGCCACCGGACGTCGACGCCGATCAGGTCGTTCATCGACGTGTAGTAGGGGTTGTTCTGCTTCGGGGGCGAGCCCCAGAACGGCGACATGATGGTGACCTCGCCGCCCTTGCCGAGCTTCTTCGGGACCGAGCTCTTGAGGGTGTCGACGTCGAGCTTGGTGGTGAAGCCCATCGACGAACCGTTCCTGGACGGGATGTCCGGCTTCACCACGTCGCTGGCCACGTAGGCGGGCAGGATCTTCTTCGCGTCCTTGCCCGACGTGGTGCCGTCCCGCGAGCCGTTGTCCGAACCGCCGCAGGCGGACAGCAGCGGCACGCCTCCGGCCACCGCGGCGGCGGCGACCGCCGTGGAGGCGAGGAAGTTTCTCCGGCTGGGAGCGGAGGGGGCGGAGTTCGGCGTCATTGCGTCAACCCTTCATGGCGCACACCAGGACACACGGCGGGGGAGCCGTCGGCGGCTGCGGTGTCTTGAGTGGAACTGGCTGTGCTGAAGCGGTGGACATCGGAGGGGTGTGAGCACGCGAGGCGTTCCCTCTGCAGTCGAAGCGCTTCGATGTTGCTGCGAGGTTAAGTGAACCCGTGGGGGTGCACAAGAGTCGTTTCCACAATTGCCCGGAGGTATGGGGGACCGGAGCGACCAGTTCCGACCGCTGGATATGACGGGGAGGAAACGGATCTGTTGCGCCTTGGTCTCTTGACACCCACCCCCGGGTCGAATGAGCATCGAAGCGTATCGAAGCGCTTCGAAACTCGCTGGCCGCTCCACCGCAAAGGGATCCCCAACGTGACCGCACAGACGCCTTCCACTCCGCCGTTCCGCGATCCTCGGCTGCCTCTCGCGAAGCGCGTCGACGACCTTCTCGGGCGGCTCACCCTCGACGAACGGATCGCGTTCCTGCACCAGTTCGCACCGGCCGTCGAGCGTCTGGGCGTCGCCGCGTTCCGCACCGGCCAGGAGGCGTTGCACGGCGTGGCGTGGATGGGTCCGGCCACGGTGTTCCCGCAGGCGGTCGGGCTGGGCGCGACCTGGAACGAGGACCTCGTGCGCCGCGTCGGCGAGGCGGTGTCCACCGAGGTCCGCGCCATGCGGGCCCGCGACGACCGCGTCGGCCTCAACGTCTGGTCCCCCACGGTGAACCTGCTGCGCCACCCGCTCTGGGGGCGCAACGAGGAGGGCTACTCCGAGGACCCGAAGCTGACCTCGGCCATCGCGACGGCGTACACGCGGGGCCTGCGCGGCGACCACCCGGCGTACTGGCGTACGGCTCCGGTCCTCAAGCACTGGCTGGCGCACAACAACGAGACGAACCGGGACACCACCTCGTCCTCGGTCCGCCCGCGCGTCCTGCACGAGTACGACCTGCGCGCCTTCCGCGAGACCGTGTCTGCGGGCGCGGTGGCCGGCGTCATGCCCGCGTACAACCTGGTCAACGGCCGCCCGAACCACGTCTCGCCGTATCTGAAGGAGCACCTGCGCGCCTGGACCGACGAGGACCTCCTGGTCTGCTCGGACGCCGGCGCCCCCTCGAACCTGGTCGACTCCGAGCACTACTTCGACACCCACGAGGAGGCCACGGCGGCCGCGATCCGCGCGGGCGTCGACAGCTTCACCGACCACGGCACGGACAGCTCGAAGATCGTCGAACGGATCCGGGGCGCCCTGGCCGGGGGCCTGCTGACCGCGGAGGACATCGACGAGGCGGTCCGCCGCCAGCTCTCGGTCCGCTTCCGGCTGGGCGAGTTCGACCCGGAGGGCGACCCCCATGCCGACGCCAAGGACTTCGACACCCCGGCCCACCGCGCCCTGGCCCAGGAGGCGGCGGAACAGGCGATCGTCCTGCTCAAGAACGAGGGCGGCCTGCTGCCGCTGGCCGAGGACACCCGTATCGCGGTCGTCGGCCTCCTCGCCGACGAGTGCAAGCTCGACTGGTACAGCGGCACGCTCATCCACCGCTCCACCCCGCT
The DNA here is from genome assembly GCF_040704615.1 of Streptomyces sp. NPDC046862. NCBI lineage: Bacteria > Bacillati > Actinomycetota > Actinomycetes > Kitasatosporales > Streptomycetaceae > Streptomyces > Streptomyces sp. NPDC046862. Next base: position 36,920 of record NZ_JBEYXP010000080.1, read on the forward strand.
GGAGGGCCTGTACGAGCGCTTCGGCGCCGAGTACGTCACCTTCGCCGAGGGCGTGGACCGCGTCCGCCTCAGGACCTCGGCGGGGTCGTACCTCTCGGTGCCGGAGGCCGCCGAAGCCCCCGACGAGGCGCGCGGCGCGGAGGGCGCCCTCGATCCCGCGCTCCTCGCCGGCCGCACGGACCTCCCCCCGCTGACCACCGACACCACTGGCACCGACCTCGCCCTCGTCGACTGGGGCGACGGCGTCCTCACCCTGCGCGCCCCGGACGGCCGCTACCTCTCGGTCGCCGACGACGGTTACCTCCGCGCTTCCGCGGACCAGCCGGGCGGCTGGGTCGTGCAGGAGACGTTCCGCCTGGAACGCCACGAATCCCATGAGGACGGTCACCTCCTGAAGCACATGGGCACGGGCATGTACGTCTCTGTCGCCGCCGACGGCGTGAAGGTTGCCAACGAGAACGCGGAAATCCTCACCCTTGTCGTGACCGAACGGGGTGACGAATCGGTCACGAGAATCGCCTCGGAAGCGGACGCCGTCCTGGTGGTCGCGGGCAACGACCCGCACCTCAACGGCCGCGAGACGGAGGACCGCACCACCCTGCGCCTCCCGGCGCATCAGGAGCGCCTGCTGCGCGCCGCCCGCGCCGCGAACCCGCGCACGGCCCTGGTCCTGACCTCGGCCTATCCCTACGCCGTGGGGCACGAGGACCTCCCGGCCGTCCTGTGGACCGCGCACGGCGGACAGGCGGCGGGCACGGCCCTGGCGCGCGTCCTCGCGGGGGACGTCTCTCCCGCGGGCCGCCTCCCCCAGACCTGGTACGCCACCGACACGGATCTGCCCGACCTGCTCGACTACGACGTGATCGGCGGCCGCCAGACGTACCTGTACTTCGAGGGAACGCCCCTGTTCCCGTTCGGCCACGGCCTGTCGTACGCGGGGTTCGCGTACGAGAATCTCAGCGCCCGGGTGACCGGCGACGAGGTGAAGGTGACGTTCACGCTCACCAACACGAGCGCCCGGACGGCGGACGAGGTACCCCAGCTGTACGTCAGGGCCGTGAACCCGTCGGTCCCGCGCCCCCGCCGCGAACTGGCCGCCCACCGCCGCGTCACGATCGCTCCGGGCGCCTCGACGGACGTGACCTTCCAGGTGCCGCTGTCCTGCTTCGAGTTCTGGGACGTGGCGCAGGACCGGCACCGCCTGGAGCCGGGCGCCTACGAGCTTCTCGTGGGGGCCTCCAGCGAGGACATCCGCCTGACCGCGACGATCGACCTCGACGGCGACCCGGCAGCGCCCCGCCCGGTCGTCGAACGCGGCCTCGACGCGGCCGGCTTCGACGACCAGCGCGGCACGGAGATCGTCGACCGCACGAAGACGTCAGGGGACGCCGTCACGCCCGTCGGCGGCGGAACGGGTGAACTCCTCTTCCACGACTGCGACTTCCGGGACGGAGTCTCCGAGGTGACCGTGGAGGTGGCGGGCGAGGGTTCCGTCGAGTTCTCCCTGAACGGCGGCCCCGTCCTGGCGGTCCTGAACCTCTCCGCCACGGCCGGCCCGTACGACTACACCACCGTGAGCGCCGCGATCGTGGCCTCCGGCGTGCACGACGTCCACCTCAGGCTGCGCGGCCCGTTGCGGCTCGCGCGTGTCGGCCTCTCCGGTTGAGGGTCCGGACCAGGCCGACACACGAAGGGGTCCGGCACCGGAAGGCATCGGTGCCGGACCCCTTCATCCCGGGACGTGCCCGGACTCTACATGAAAATGATTGTCACAAGCTAGAGCCCGGCCCTTTACGTGGGGTCGTCAGAGCTGGGTCCCGGTCTCGTGCTCGTGCTCGTGCTCGTGCTCGTCAGAGCTGGATCCCGGTCAGCACCATGACCCGCTCGTACGTGTAGTCCTCCATCGCGAACTTCACGCCCTCACGCCCGACACCGGACTGCTTCACACCGCCGTACGGCATCTGGTCGGCACGGTAGGACGGCACGTCCCCGATCACGACACCGCCCACTTCCAGGGCCCGGTGCGCCCGGAACGCGGTCTGCAGGTCGTGCGTGAACACACCGGCCTGAAGCCCGTACTTGGACTCGTTGACGGCGGCGAAGGCACTCGTCTCCCCCTCGACCCGGTGCAGGGTGAGAACGGGCCCGAAGACCTCCTCGCAGGAGATCGTGACGTCCGCCGGGACCTCGGCGAGCACGGTGGGCGCGTACGAGGCCCCGTCCCGCTTGCCCCCGGTCAGCAGCTTGGCCCCGGCCCCGACCGCCTCCTCGACCCAGGCCTCCACCCGCTCGGCGGCGGCCTCGCTCACCAGCGGCCCGACATCGGTCGCGCCGTCGGACGGGTCCCCGGTCACCTGGGCCTCGACGGCGGCGACGATCCGCGGCACCAGCCGGTCGTACACCTCCGCGTCCGCGATCACCCGCTGCACGGAGATGCAGGACTGCCCGCCCTGGTAGTTGGAGAAGGTGGCGATACGCGTGGCCGCCCAGTCCAGGTCCTCGTCGCTCGCGTAGTCGGCGAGCACTACGGCGGCGCCGTTGCCGCCCAGTTCCAGGGTGCAGTGCTTGCGCGGGACCGAGTCCATGATCGCGTAGCCGACCTTCTCGGAACCGGTGAACGAGATGACGGGCAGCCGCTCATCCTGCACGAGCGAGGGCATCCGCTCGTTCGCCACGGGCAGCACGCTCCAGGCGCCGGCGGGCAGATCGGTCTCGGCGAGCAGCTCACCGATGACGAGCGCGGACAGCGGAGTGGCCGGGGCCGGCTTCAAGATGATCGGCGTACCGACCGCGATGGCCGGGGCGACCTTGTGGGCGCACAGGTTGAGCGGGAAGTTGAAGGGCGCGATGCCGAGGACGACGCCCTTCGGGAACCGCCGCGTGAAGGCGAGCCGTCCCTGGCCGCCGGCGTCGGTGTCCAGGCGCTGGGCCTCGCCCCCGTTGAAGCGCCGCGCTTCCTCGGCGGCGATCCGGAACACCGAGACGGCCCGTCCCACCTCGCCGCGGGCCCACTTGATCGGCTTGCCGTTCTCGGCCGAGATGAGCTGTGCGATCTCCTCGGTCCGCTCGGCCAGCCTGCGGCTCACGTGGTCGAGGGCGGCGGCGCGTACGTGGGCCGGGGTGGCGGCGAACTCGTCCCGTACCGCGTGGGCCGCGGCCACGGCCTCCTCCACCTGGGCGTCTGTCGGCACGCCGACCCTGCCGACGAGTCGGCCGTCCCACGGCGAGGTGACATCGAATTCGGTCTCGCCGGTCGTCTTGCGACCGGCGAGCCAGAAGGCGTGGGTGGCAGTCATGGTCCGGCCCTTCCGCGTTCGGCGTGCGTTCCCGACCACGGTAGGGCCGGCTCCCCGCCAGGTCGTTTGTCCGAGCCGTAAAACTCTGGCCACGGGATGCGCCGCTTTGGCATGATCGCCATCCCCGGGTGCGGCCCGGGTGTCGGCCCGAGCTGGTCTCGCCCCCGCCGCCCCTACCCGTCCCCTCCCCGGGGCTCCGCCCCGGACCCCGCTCCTCAAACGCCGGAAGGGCTGGAGGGCGCGGGGCAGGGGCTGGTGGTGCGGGCGACGCCGAGGGGTGGGGACGGCGCGGGATGATGCGGGGCGGCGCTGAATCTTCCCGG